>JABRVX010000067.1 GCA_039961735.1 Fimbriimonadia bacterium | reverse complement strand
GGCCGGACCGCTCCAGGCTCTCCGCGGCCTCCCACGCCGTTCCCACCATGGTGCCGATGGCGATGAGCGCGACGTCTTTTCCCTCTCGAAGAAGCTCGCCCTTGCCGTGTCGGATTGGCTCGTGTTCGGCAGGGAGCCCGCAGGCCGGAGAGCCGCCGCGCGGATAGCGAATTGCTATGGGGTGCTCTTCGTAGCCCAGCGCGTACTCGATCATGGTTCGGAATTCGGGGATGTCGCGCGGCGCCATCACCACCATGTTGGGGAGCAACGATAGGTAAGAGAGGTCGAGGGCACCATGATGGGTGGCTCCGTCAGCTCCCACCAGCCCGCCTCGATCCAGCATTAACCGGACAGGCAGGTTCTGGATGCATACATCGTGTGCGAGCTGGTCGAAGGCGCGCTGCAGGAAGGTCGAGTAGATGGCGCACACAGGCTTCAGGCCACCTGCGGCGAGGCCCGCGGCCCAGCAGACCGCATGTTGTTCGGCGATACCCACGTCATAGAAGCGGTCTGGGAACTCTTTGCTGAAGGGGGTCAGGCCGGTGCCGTCTGGCATGGCCGCGGTGATGGCCACGATCTTCTCGTCGGCTCGGGCGTGCCGCACCATCTCTTGACCGAACACCGATGTGAAGGACTCCCCGCTCGAGCCTGGCTCGATCTTGCCGTCCACGATGGTGAACGGCGTGACTCCATGCCACTTGCGCGCATCGTCCTCGGCGAAGTTGTAGCCCTTGCCCTTCACGGTCAGCGCGTGGATCAGCACCGGTCCGGTCAGTTCCTTTGCATCCGCGAAGATGTCCAGCAAGATGTCCAGATTGTGTCCGTCAATCGGACCGATGTACTTGAAGCCCATCTCCTCGAAGATGGCGCCGGTGTCCTCGGGCGCGACGTAGTGCGTCACGGCGTGCTGCAAGCCCTCCGCAGCGCGGGCAATCGGCTGCGGCAGCTTCTCCACCGCTGCCCTTGCCTGGCCCTCCAGCCTCTGGAACCACGGTCGGGCGCGCAGCCTGGCGAGGTGGGTGGAGAGGGCGCCGACGTTCTCGGCGATGCTCATCTTGTTGTCGTTCAGTACTACCGTGATATCGGTGTGGAGCTGCGCGGCGTTGTTCAGCGCCTCGAACGCCAGGCCGGAAGTCAGTGCCGCATCGCCCGTGACGGCGATCACCCGCTCCTTAGTCTTTGCCTTGTCGCGCGCGACGGCGAAGCCGAGCGCGGCGGAGATCGACGTGCCAGCGTGGCCGGCTCCGAACAGGTCGTAGGGGCTTTCGGAGCGCCGGAGGAAGCCGCTGAGACCCTTGTACTGGCGGAGGGTATGGAACCGATCCAGCCTGCCGGTCAGCATCTTATGGGGGTACGCCTGATGGCCGGTGTCCCAAATGAACTTGTCGGGCGGAAAGTCGTAGGTGGCGTAGAGGGCAACCGAAAGCTCTACCGTCCCCAGGTTGCTGGAGAAGTGTCCTCCTGTCCTAGAGATATTTTCGATGAGGGCCTGCCGAATCTCGGACGCGACTTGCCGCAACTGATCGCGCGACAGCGCCTTAAGGTCGGACGGGGCCCGAATTCCGTCTAGGAGACGGCTCACACGCTCACCTCGCGTCCTTGCCACCGGCGCAGTGTACCTCCCACCCAAGCCCAAGTCAACGAGAACCGCGGGTTCAGGTAGGATGCTGCTATGAGGCTGGGATCTGGAGTCCTCGTCGCCGGGATGGTCCTTTCACTCCTGACTGTCATGAGCCACTGCCAATCGTACCGCGCGATGTGGGTGGATGCCTTCCACGCGGGCTTCCGGAACCCCGATGAGGTGGATGTGCTGGTGCAGAGGGCATCCACTGCCAAGCTGAACGCCCTGTTCGTGCAGATGCGCGCCCGCGCCGCGGCCTATCATCACAGCCAATACGATCCGCCCGCCCACGACAAGGAGCCCGGGTACGACGCCTTGGCCGATATCTTGCACAAGTGCCAGGGCCTTCCGCATCCGATCGAGGTCCACGCCTGGATGAACGCTCACCCTCTGTGGCCTGCATCGCACGACCCACCATTCCCCGAGCACGTGGTGCTGCGCAAGCCGGAGTGGCTCACGCGGAACCGGTCCGGCGAGACGGCATCGGAGGTAGGGCGTGCCCTGGACTTCGGCCATCCGAAGGCCGCCGACTACCTTTGGCGTACATACATGGAGGTGGCGCGTAAGTACCCGGTCGCGGGCATCCACATGGACTTCATCCGTTACACCGGTTCGGACTGGGGCTATAACGCTGAGAGTGTAGCGCGCTTCAACCGGCGGTACGGTCGGACGGGAACGCCCGAGCCGGACGACCGAGATTGGCAACAGTGGCGACGAGACCAAGTGACCGCACTGGTGAGGAAAGTGTACGCGACAGCGACCGCCCTGCGCTGGGATATCGAGGTCAGCGCGGCGCTCGTCCCTTGGGGTCAGGCCCCCGCCGAGAGCCGACCGTGGGAGAAGACGCGAGCCTATCGCGAAGTGTTCTCCGACTGGCGGACGTGGCTGCAGGAGGGCTCGCTGGACATCGGCATGCCGATGTGGTACGCGAACCACCAGCGACTGCCGCAGTACTTACCGATGTGGCTGCAGTGGGCGAAGGCGCAGCAGTTCCAGTCGGCAATCGTCGCCGGCCTAGGGGCGTACCTGAACACGCCTGCCGACACGATGGAGCAGATCCGAATGTCTGCCGAGGTTGTGCCGTTCGGCTTCTGCCTCTTCTCCTATGCCAGCACCTGCGACCTGGGTGATGGCATTCGAACCTACGACGACGCGGTATATCGGATGCTGGGGGAAACGGTGAGCAATGTGCCGGCACCACCCAGCCTGCCTTGGAAGCACTCACCCGAATGGGGAATCGTCCACGGGACGGTGCTAGACCCGCAGTTGAACCCCCTCGACGGAGCTACCGTGAGCCTGGTGAACGCCGAGGGCCGCGAGGTTGCCACTTCGACGGACGGCACGGGCTTCTATGCCTTCCTCGAGGTCCCGCCAGGTCGGTACACGGTGCGGGTCTCGTCACTCAGCTGGCCCGTGCTCGAGACCGGTGGCGTCTCGGTCTTCGCCGGGGCATCGGTTCCCGCGCATGGCATCGTCGGCGCGCCCTCGGACCTCACGCGCAGAACCGGTATGTTGGGCCGCCTGGCAGAAGGCGCGAGCGTGTGCCTCCTCGGCTTACGCGTTGTCGGGACGGACCCGCTGACCTTGCGAGACCCGATCGGAGGCGGTGAGGTCGTTGTCAGTGAGTCTGCAAAGCCGGACTTGCCGTGGCTGGTGGGCGACGTGGTGGCGGTTCGGGGGCTGTTGGCTACCCGCGAGGGCTCGGCTACGCTCGAAAACGCTACGTTAGCCCTGCTCGGGATCGAACGATGAGGTGCGAACACGCCATACTGTATGGTGCGAATAGGAGGATTCTGAAACCATCTCTTTCCCCAGACTAGCCGTACCGGACCAACTGAGCGCCCTCCGACATCGCAACTTTCGCGTGTACTGGACGGGCGCGTTCGTTTCCTTCACGGGCAACTGGATACAGACCGTTGCCCAAGGCTGGCTGGTGTATCACTTGACGCGCGACCCCGCGACTCTGGCACTGGTCAGTTTCGCCGGCCAGGCTCCCGTGTTCTTTATGGGACCGTTCACCGGGGCGGTGGCCGACTCGTTCGACAAGCGTCGCGTGGTGATCGTGACGCAAACCTCGCTCGCCCTCACCGCGCTTACGCTGGCTGCGGTGACCCTGTTCGGCTACGTAGAGGTCTGGCACATCCTGCTTCTCGGCCTGCTGAACGGCATCATCTGGAGCTTCGACGTGCCCGCGCGCCAAAGCCTGATCAGCGAGCTGGTGGACACGGAGGACATCGCGAACGCCATCCCGCTCACGGGGGCCACATTCAACGTCGCGCGCCTCGTAGGACCCTCTATCGGCGGCATTCTACTGGCTTCTGTGGGCCCGGGCGTGTGCTTCCTCGTCAACGGGCTCAGCTATGCAGCGATGCTGTCCGGTTTGCTCGCCGTACGCCCTCGCAGCGAAGCGAGGGTCGAGGATACGCAGCCTGCGTTCCAGCGCATGACGGAAGGCATCCGGACGGTGGCTCGCACCCCGGCATTCCGCACGCTGATCCTGCTGGAAATCGTGATCAGCGTGTTCGGCCTGTTCTACATCGTTCAGCTGCCCGCGTATGCCGCCGACGTGCTCGGAACGGGGAAGCAAGGACTCGGCTACCTCTACTCCGCGATCGGTGTTGGCGCGGTTTCGGGGCTGGGGACGCTCGCAATGCTATCGCGTTACCGCGGCCGAGGGCGCGTCCCGGCGTTGGCAATGACGGGCTTCTCCCTCGGACTGCTGGCACTCGGGCTGGTGGGCATCGCTATTGCAGACGGCTCCAGCTTGCACGCGTCTCTGGTCGCGGGCTTGTGCCTGGTGGTAACCGGCTACTGCGGCACGACGATGCTGAATGGAACCAACACGCTGCTTCAGGCAAACGCTGCCGAGCACCTGCGTGGCCGTGTGGTGGGCGTGCATTTCTGGGCGCTGTCCGGGCTGGGGCCCATAGGGACGCTTCTGTTCGGCGAGATTGCAGCACGTATAGGGGTGTCGGAGTCTTTCCTCGTGGGCGCGATCATCTGCCTGGTGGTGGCGCTTCCATCGGTGTTCTTCGCCCGATCGGTGCGGCACCTGCGTTAGGCCCTCAGTCTGCAGGGGTGAACGAGGTTCCGCAGCCACAGGTTCGAGAGGCGTTGGGGTTGTTTACTCGGAACCCTCCGCCGATCAGCTGGCCGGTGTAATCCAGCACGCTACCCTTGATATAAGGCAGGCTCTTCGCGTCTATCAGGAGCGGAACCCCACGGACCTCGAGCTGGATGTCGTTCGGCCGGACGTTGGCGTCCAGCTTGAGCACGTACTCCAGTCCGGAGCAGCCCCCGCCTTTCACACCGACACGCAGACGCGCGGCAGGGTTTGCTTCGCGCGCCAACAGGGCCCGAACCCGCTCGGCGGCAGCGTCCGTAAGCTCGATGGGAGCCCCGGCCTCGACATGCTGTTCGTTGCTCATCCCTTCGGCATTCTACACCCCCACGGCAGCAAGGGTTCCCGCTCCGTCGGTCAGAGGTCATCCAAAAGGGTGCCATGGGCAACTCGTGCGCGTGGCTCTTAGACCGGCCTTTCCTCACGCGGGTATCCTACGCCCCGTGGATGCCCTTACCTTTCAGGACCTTCTGTTGCGTCTCGAGCAGTTCTGGGGAAGCCAGGGCTGCTTGATCGTCCAACCCTACGATCTGGAGGTGGGCGCCGGCACGATGGCCCCCGCCACTACCTTGCGCTGCCTCGGGCCAGACCCTTGGAACGTGGCCTACGTGCAACCCTCGCGCCGTCCAGCGGACGGGCGCTATGCACGGAATCCTATGCGGCTTCAGCACTACTACCAGTATCAGGTGATCATGAAGCCTTCGCCCGAAGACATCGTGGACAGATACCTCGAGAGCCTACGCGCCTTGGGAATCGAGCCTGCCATGCATGACATTCGATTCGTGGAGGACGACTGGGAGGCTCCCACTCTGGGCGCGAGCGGCGTGGGGTGGGAGGTGTGGATAGACGGCACCGAGATCACGCAGTTCACCTACTTCCAACAGATGGGTGGAATCGAGTGCCGTCCGGTGTGCGCAGAGATCACCTATGGGCCGGAACGGCTGTGTATGATGCTGCAACAGAAGAACAGCGTATGGGACCTTATCTGGACCCACGATCCACACGGCAATCCTGTTACCTACCGTGACGTGGACTTCGACTCGGAACTGGAACATAACTACTATAACTTCGACTACGCGGACACGGACATGCTGTTCCGCCTGTTCGACATGTACGAGGCGGAAAGCAAACGTATCATCGAGACGGAGTCGCCGGCAGGCCCAATGGTAGCACCTGCATTCGACCTAGCTCTGCGCTGCTCCCACGTCTTCAACCTGCTCGATGCAAGAGGCAGCATCAGCGTGACGGAGCGAGCGGTGTTCATCAATCGTGTGCGCGCACGAGTGAGAGCCTGCTGCCTGAAGTACCTGTCGAAGCGGGAGGCTGCTACGCAGAAGGAGGCCGCTAGTGCCTGAGCTACTACTGGAAGTAGGATGCGAGGAGCTGCCGGCCAGCCAGGTCGAGCGTGCATTCACGCAGCTTCGCGATGGGGTGCTTGCGCGACTGGAGGAAGCGCGCTTGGCGCACGAAGAGGCATCTGCCTTCGGCACCCCTAGACGCCTGGTCTTGGTGATTGTCGGGGTCGCTGAACGTCAGCCGGACAGCGTGAAGGAGCAGCGTGGCCCAAAGGTGTCGGCAGCATACGACGCGGAGGGGCAACCCACGAAGGCGCTGGAAGGTTTCTGCCGAAGCCAAGGGGTGGCGCTGAGCGAAGTCCGTGTCGAGGGAGAGTACGTATATGTCACCAAGCACGTGCCGGGCCTTCCTGCGCGAGAGGTGCTGGCTGACATTCTCCCCGATGCCATTCGCGCAATCAGCTTCGACAAAACGATGCGCTGGGGCGAAGGGCGGATGCGTTTCGCGCGCCCCATTCGGTGGCTGCTCGCGCTGCTGGATGGCGAAGTGGTGCCTTTCGACCTCGAGGGCGTTGTTAGTGGTAACAGAACGCGCGGGCACCGAATCCTGGCGCCAGGCGAGTTCGAGGTGAACGGCTTCGAAGACTATGCTACGAAGCTGCGCGGTGCATTCGTGGAGTTCGATCCGGCGCTGCGCCGCGAGAAGATCATCGCCGGGGCGCGCGATCTGTGGCCGGCGAACCGGGGCACCGTCGAGGCCGACGACGCCATCCTCGACGAGAATGTGTACCTAACGGAGTGGCCAATGCCGAGCCTGGGCGCCTTCGACGAGGCCTTCCTGGAGCTACCGGAGAGCGTGCTCATCGTGGCGATGAAGAAGCACGAGAAGTTCCTGCCCCTACGCGATGAGCATGGCAAACTGGCTCCTAACTTCGTGAGCATCAGGAACAGCGGCGATGAGCAAACGGTGGTGCGTGGCAATCAGTGGGTGCTCGCCGCCCGCTTCAACGATGCGCGTTTCTTCTTCGAGGAGGACACGAAAGAGAGCCCTATCCTTCCGCGCTTCGCCGCCAAACTGGATCGCATCGTGTTTCAGGAAAAGCTGGGCTCGCTGGCTGACAAGACGACACGGTTGGTAGTGTTGTGTCGCCAGATCGCCGAGCAGCTATGCCTGTCCGAACAGGAGAGCGAGTGGGCGTCTCGCGCAGCATCCCTGGCCAAGGCAGACTTAGCTTCGGGCCTAGTGATGGAACTGCCTGCGCTGCAGGGCACCGTTGGCGCGGAATATGCGCAGCGTGACGGAGAGCCCAGTGTGGTGTGCGAGGCGATTCGGCATCATTATGGCACCGAGCAACCACCCATAAATGCAGGTACGCGTCTGGCTAGGGTGCTTATGGCGGCTGATAGGATAGATACCCTGTGCGGATACCTCGGTCTAGGTATGGCACCCAGTGGCTCCAGCGATCCCTTCGGACTGCGGCGTGCTACGCACCTGCTAATCATGAACGGGCTGGCGTGGCCGCAGAAACAGCCTTTCCCCGACCTACGACTCATGACGGCGTGGGCAGTGGCGGCGTATGCGGAGCAGGGCCACGAGTTCTCGATGTCCGAGGTGCTAACATCTCTGGCCGAGCTGGCAATAGGTAGGTACGAGCTTATCTATAGTAACCTACGGCACGACCTCCTCGCAGCCGTGTTAGGTTCAGGATGGGAAGACCCGTCGAAGGTTGCAGCACGCGCGGCACTCATCGCGGAGCGGGCTGTCCGACCTGGCTTCGTGGACTATGTACGCACGGCCACGCGCCCAGGGAATATCGCACGTGCTGCAACGGGCAAAGGCATCGAGGCCGGCACCGTACCACCCATCTCGGGTGTGATGAGCCGCTTGCAGTCCGTGGACAACACCCTGTTCGAGCACGAGGCAGAGGCAGCTCTGTTTGACGCGGCGATCCAAACTACGCCGGAGGCGATCCGGCTCGTGGAGCAACGGGACTATGACGCGCTCTACCACCTGCTGCATTCACACCTTGCTTCACCCATCGGCGCGTTTTTCGATAGTGTGATGGTAATGGCGGAGGACGTAACACGACGCGATAACCGCCTTCGTCTACTCTCCGCCCTAGCGTCTCTCTACTTCGAGCTAGCCGACTTCTCGAAGGTGGTCATCGAGGGTGCGTAGGTGCTAGTGTAGCTGTCATGCTGAGCCTGTCGAAGCATGCAACCTACACCGCGCCGAGACAAAATGCCGTGGCCCCACACGCCTCCAACACGTCATGCTGAGCCTGTCGAAGCATGCCCTAGTGCATTGCACGGTCTGTTCCGCTCCCATATGTCAATGCTTTCCTAGGTGTGCTACTTCGTCGGTTCCACGGAGGCAACCAGTTTGCCTTTCAACGAGTAATCCAGCATCTCGAACCCAGGCGATGCTACGAGCTCGACGTCGGACTCGGACAGCCAGTCCGCGCGCAGCATCTTGCCATTCGAAGGGTCTAGCTGATACTCTATCTTGCCACTGACCTTCACAGTTGCTGATTTGATCGGATTCAGACTCTGTATCTGTCTTGGGATGGAGCGCGTTGCGTCGCTCTTTATGTCGAGGTCGGCGGAGTAGGTAGCAGTGATGAAGTGGACCTTCTTTCCATCACGCTCCTGCAGGCCTTCATAGCGATAGGTGATATCCAGACGCGATGTTCGTGAAGCACGTCTGGACGGGTCGCGAGTCACGTCTTCCCCTCGCAACACCGTCAGAGTGTCCTGCCAAGTGTCTCCTACCTTGACCGGATACCAGGGAAGCTTCGGCCCCAGTTCGACGAGGCCATGGAACCGCGTCTGTCCGGCGAGACGGGAAGTCAACGTCTTGGCGAGACCCTTGCTGTCCACCTCCTGCTCGTCCTTGCTACTGTCTGTTTGCTTGGGATCCTTCTTCGGCTTGGACTGATCCCACACTTTGAGAATCTCGTTGGTTGGGGAGATGGTTATGACGACCCAGTTCAGCTCGCCCTTTTCTTCCCAGGGCTCCTGATCGAACATCTCGGCGTACCGCGTCACCGAGCTTTCGTCCGCGAGACGCACGTCCGCTGTGCCCTCCGGCGCCTCCTCTAGGACGGTCAGCGTGTACTTGGTCGTTTCGGTCGCCTTGAACGGCATCCCCATGACGAACCCGGCCCCCCTGACCTCGCCGCTGGAGATGGCCGTCATGGTGTAGGCGCGCTTCTCGCCCGCCACATACTTGCTCCGGAGCAGAACTGCGTCGCCGTCCTGGAATCCCGTTGCTGTCGTGAGCCACACCAAGAGAAGAGATAAGCAAGTCACCTCGAAGCCTCCCTTCGACACGAGGTATTGTAGCCCGCACCGCTCATCCATCGCGAGGCGATAGCTCGGTTCGCACCGTCCGAAGGACTCGCCTCTGACGCGGCGTATGGGTGCTGCGATGGCCGGCGGACGATTGGGGTCGAAAGGAACGAGGAGTGTGTGCCGATCATGACGCGTAAGACTTCGTTTGTGCGTAGCGTATTGGCTTGGCTCGGAGTGCTGTGTGCCTTGGCAATCTTGTGTGCGGGGTGTGGTAAGCAAGCCGCGGGCGACGACAACGTCTTTCGATACCCGCTCGTGACCAGGCCGACCCATCTGGATCCGGCGCAGGTGCAGGACGGCGACACAATCGACCTACTCCTTCAGGTATTCGAGGGCCTCGTGAAGTGGTCACCGGAGAACGAAGTGGTTCCGAACCTCGCAGAGAGGTGGGAGGTGCTGGAAGGAGGTCGGCTGTACCGCTTCACCATCAAGAAGGGCGTCAAGTTCCACAACGGCGACGAGTTGACCGCCGAGGACTTCGTGTACAGCTTCGATCGCGCCGTCAGCCGCGAGATGAAGTCGGGGACCGCAATCAATTACCTGTTCGACATCGTGGGCGCGCGGGAGCGTTGGGAAGGCAAGTCGGACCGGCTAGAGGGTGTGAAGGCTCCTGAGCCTTATGTGCTCGAGATAAGGATCGACCAGCCGAAAGCATATTTCCTTGCTAAGCTAACGTACCCTAATGCCTACGCAGTGAACCGGCGAGCGATCGAGGAGGCCGGCGGGGGACCAATGACCGACATTCGGGCAGTGGTCGGAACGGGTCCGTTCAAGCTGACCGAGTACAACCCGGACTCCATCGCTGTGCTGACCGCCTTCGACGACTACCATGGCGGCCGGCCGAAGCTGGATCGCATTGAGCGGCCCATCGTTATTGAGGCGACCACGAGATACGATTTGTACAAGCGGGGACGCCTGGACCTGCTCCAGCTAGACAAGGCGCAGCTGGTGGCCGCAGAAAAGGACCCCGAACTGAGCAAGCACATTCACCACTTCGACCGGCCGTCCGTGTACTACCTGGGCATGAACCCTTTAGGTGCGCCCGTGTTTGCCGACCTTCGCGTGCGCCAGGCGTTCGCCATGGCGTTAGACAAAGGCGCGATCATAGAGAGCGCGCTGGAGGGCAAGGTGCCACGAGCCGACTGCATCGTCCCGCCCAAGGTTCCAGGCCATGACCCTGACGTGCGCATATACCCGTTCGACCCTGTCAAGGCCCGCGCCTTGCTCGCAGAAGCTGGCTTTCCTGGCGGCAAGGGCTTCCCAAAGCTGCAGTTCAGCTTCCGCGAGGGCCGTCCGGACGTGCGTCTGGTCGCCGAGGTGATCCAGAGGCAATTGGCGCAGAACCTCGGTGTCGAGGTGCAGCTCCGTCCGCTCGAGTGGGGCTCTTACCTCGAGGCTTACAACAACAAGTCCCTCGGGCTGTTCCATATGCGGTGGATGGCAGACTACCTGGACCCGCAGGACTTCCTGTCGGTTATGCTGACGACCGATGGCGGAGAAAACAAGGTGGGGTACTCCAACAAGGAGTTCGACCGATTGTGCGCCCTGGCCGACGTGGAGCAGGATCCACAGCGTCGCGTGGAGCTATATCGGCAGGCCCAGCGGATCGCGCTACATGACGCTCCTTGGGTGCCCATCTACTTCCAGCGCGACCCCGAACTGATCCGTCCTGGCGTCACGGGCATTCAGGACTCGTTGCTCGGGCACCTTCCGCACGTTCACACGAAGGTCAGTCGCAAGTGAAGTCCGAGTGGCGGTTCATCTGGAAGCGGCTCCTGATGGCTGTCCCGACGCTAGTGTTCGTCTCGGCCCTCACCTTCGTCGCGGCGGAGCTTGCCCCTAGCGATCCTATCCAGGTGATGGCTGGCGAGCATGCCACTCCCGAAGCGGTCGCGAGGCTTCGCCACGAGTACGGGCTGGACCGTCCGGCTTACGTTCGCTTTGCCTCCTTCGTCTGGGGTGCGGTGAGGCTCGACTTCGGTCGTTCCTTCTTCGATCCGAGGCCGGTGCGGGACATCATCCTCCAGACGTACGGGCCGACAGCGTTGCTTGCGTGTCTGGCGATGTGCATAGCCGCCACCGCCGGCATTGCGTTGGGCATAGTTGCGGCAGTTAACGCTGGGCGGCGAATAGATCGTCTGGTGGTGGTGATGGCAGTTGCCGGGCTGGGTGTGCCGAATTTCGTCTTGGCGCCGCTTCTCGTTCTGGTTTTCGCACTACATCTGGAGTGGGCCGAGGTTGCCGGCTGGGGGGACCCGTCTCGCGGCCTTCTGCCCTACCTGGTGCTTCCGGTTCTCGTGCTTGCCGTGCGTCCTATGGCGGCGGTCATGCGCCTGACGCGGACTGCAATGATCGACTCGCTCTCCGGCGACTTCATCCGGACTGCTCGGGCCAAGGGTGTGTCTCGCTGGGGTGTCGTGTTCCGTCATGCGCTGCCGAACGCCCTCACTCCCACACTGATCGTCATCGGCACGAGCTTCGGATACCTGCTGACGGGCTCGTTCATCGTGGAAACGGCGTTTGCCATCCCCGGCCTTGGTTACCGAGCTATTCAAGCCATCCAGCAGCGCGACTATCCCATGATCCAAGCGACCACCGTGCTGTTCGCTGCCGCGTTCGTGCTCGTGAACCTCCTCGTTGACATCGTCCAGGCTCGCGTTGATCCTAGGGTGCGTGCGGACATTCGCAGGAGGAGCGCGTAGTGTCGGGGCGCATCCTCATCGCGTTGTGCTGCACTTACTTAGCGCTGGTTCTGGTGGCGGCTGTCGCTGCGCCGCTACTCGTCCCGCACAACCCGTACGAGCAGAACCCTGCAGCACGTCGCGAGGCGCCCAGCAGCCGTCACTGGCTAGGGACCGATCACCTTGGGCGCGACGTGGCAAGTCGGCTGGTTCATGGCGCCCGTGTCTCCATGGGAGTTGGCCTTGCGGTGGTCGCCGCGACGGTGGTTATCGGGTCCAGTGTGGGCATCGCCGCTGCACTGCGCGGTGGCCGGGTGGATGCGGCCCTGATGCGCCTCACCGATGGCCTATTTGCATTCCCGGACATCCTGCTCGCAATCCTCATCGTGGGGATCGCGGGGCCGGGGCCAGTTCCGGTGATAGCTGCCCTGACCGCCGTGGGTTGGCCAGCGATGGCTCGGTTGGTTCGCGGACAGACCCTCTCGCTTCGGCAGAGCCTCTTCGTTCGGGCGGCGCGGGCGGCGGGGGCAACCACTTGGCACACGGTCGTGAGGCACCTAATCCCGCATCTCGCCGGCGTCGTTCTGGCTGCCGCTACTGTGGACCTGGCCTCGGTGGTACTCGCCGAGTCCGCCCTCAGTTTCCTCGGTATTGGTATTCCACCACCTCACCCGAGTTGGGGTTCGCTGATCAGCACGGGCCGGGAGTACATGCGGACGGACTGGCTACTGGTGTTCATCCCATGTGCCACGCTCAGCCTTACGGTGATCAGTCTGAACCTTCTCGGGGACCAGCTGAAGGCGAAGTGGGACCCGCGGTCTGCGCGGTAGCGCTGTCGCTTGTCACACGTGTGACACGAGCTGCAGCCTAACCTAGGATGCCGAATACCTCCAGAATCCGTGACAGATCCTCCTGGTCATAGAAGGGGATCTGGATCCGACCCCCGCTGCCGACACGCACAATCTGCACCCGAGCACCGATGCGCTCGCTCAGCGACTCTTCGATGCGCAGCCAGTTCGGGTCCTCAGGGGGCACACTTACCGGTTCGACGACCGCGACGTCGGGCGGACGACGGAAGAATCTCGAGCGGCGCTCCGCCTCCCTCACCGAGAGACCCTCGTCCACGATCTGACGGTGCAGCTCACGCTGCAAGCCCTCGTCATCCAAGGCCAGAATCGCCCGTGCGTGCCCCTCCGTGATCTCGCCGCGGCGCACACTCTCGAACATCGGGGCGGGAAGACTAAGGAGGCGCAAGGTGTTGGCAATGACGCCGCGCGACTTGCCCACGCGAGCCGCAATCTGCTCTTGGGTCAGGCCGAAGTCGGTGGATAGCTTTCGGTAGGCCAGCGCCGCATCGGCGGGGTTTACATCTTCGCGCTGCAGGTTCTCCACCAACGCTAGCTCCAGCATCTGGCGGTCGTCAGCAGCTCGGATTACCACTGGAACCCGCGCGAGGCCGGCCATCTTTGCCGCGCGCAGCCTCCGCTCGCCCGCGATTAGCTCGTAGCGATCGTGCCCGACCTGGCGAACCACCAACGGCTGCAGAATGCCCTGCTCCCGGATGGTGTCGGCAAGCTCCCCCAGCATCGCCTCGTCGAACGACCGACGCGGCTGCAGCGGGTTGGGACTGACCTGCTCCACGGGAAGCTCATGCACCGCATCTCGCCCCGCGGCCTCCGAGACCAACTCCGATAGACCCTTGCCCAAGCGATTACCGAACATCTTGCATCATCTCCTTCGCCAACTTCATATAGGCCTTGCTGCCCGGCGCATCCGGCGAGCGTACCACCCCAGGGACACCGAAGCTGGGCGCCTCACTCAGGCGTACGTTGCGCGGCACCGTGGTGGGCGACACCACCTCGCCGAAAAAGCTGCGGATCTCCTTCGCCACCTCGGTGGCCAGCTTCGTGCGCGAATCGTACATTGTCAACAGCACCTTGCCCACCTCTAGCCCGGGGTTCAGATGCGCACGGACGACCTCGATAGTTCGCAAGAGCTGCGCGAGACCCTCCAGCGCATAGAACTCGCACTGCATCGGCACCAACAGGCGGTCGCTTGCGACCAGAGTGTTAAGAGTGAGCAAGCCGAGCGAAGGCGGGCTGTCCAGCAGTAGCCAGTCCGTGCTATCCACCAGCGGCTCGATGGCACGTCGCAGGGCGCCTTCGCGCGCTACCTGGCCCATCAAGGCGAGCTCGGCGCCGGCGAGGTCCAAGGTGGCCGGGAGGAGCCGGCAGCCCTCCACGCACGTCTCCACCACCGCCTCTGCGGCAGGTCTGCCCTCGGCGAGCACGTGGTAGAGGCTCAGGTGCAAGCCGTTCTTTGAGACGCCGAGTCCGGTCGTGGCATTGCCTTGAGGGTCTGCGTCCACCACCAGCACGCGCGCGCCCTGCATAGCCAGAGCGGCTGCCAGGTTGACCACGGTGGTGGTCTTGCCGACGCCGCCCTTCTGATTCACGACACCCCAGGTTGCCACGCCCCGCCTATTCTGCGGGCAGGACTGCGATACCTCCCGAAGGGTCCCTATTACGGGTCGCCGACGCGGGTGAAGTTCAGCAGCGCGATGCTGAGGTCGGGCAGGCCGACCACGCCGTCGCCGTCCAGGTCCTCATCGCGTGGGCCTTGCTGCGTGCGATAGGAAAGATACACGCCGTTCCACCTGTTGCCTGTGCCCGAGAGGCCGCGGAAGTTCAGGCGGCCGTTGCAGGACGAGAGGTATGCCGCATAGCTGGTGGAGCCAAAGAACTGGCATTCCACCACCACGGGGGACTGGCGGCTAGACATTGAGACGCCTGTGCCGTTCTTCTCGAAGCGGACGCCGGATACTACGGCAGGCGAGCCGCCCACTCCCGTAGTAGCGTAGCGAACCGTGGCGCCCGTAAGCGTGGCGAACGAGCCAGCGTAGAAGCGGAGGCCTTGCCAGTCGCCAGTCTGCCCTTCGTCGCTCCCTCCCAGCGTGGGCGGCGACAGATCGCGAGAGGAGGTGAAGTACACACGCTTGGAGGCAGCGAACTTGCCCTCCGAAACCAGCTCTCCATATACATCCAGCCGCCCCTTGTTGGAGCTGTGGGTCCAGCCTTGCACCACGGTGCCGGGCAGCAACGTGACCCGAACGCCCTGCGGGATCGTGACGATGCCCCGGATGCGGTAGGGCTGCCGGCGGGACCCCACACCTGACTGTGCTCGATGGTTCCGTACACGTCGGTGGGAGTCGGGTCGAAGTTCAGCTCGTAGGTCTTCGTAAGGTCGTTGCCCTGGACGGTGCGGACGGTGTATTTCCCGAGGGCCGGGAACTGGTGGGAGACCTGGCTGAGGTTTGGGCCGGAGACGGATTGGCTACCCTCGCCGAAGTTCCATGTGTAGTTGGCGATGAGTGGCGAAGTGTGCGTCCGGAAGGTGACGGCCATGCTGCCGCGGTCCATGTCCTTCACATGGATGAAAGGCGAGCCGAAGTACAGGGTCTTGGATCCCGAAAGTATCTGTCCGTTCGCGTCTCGCACGGTGAGGGTTGCCGTAACAGAGCCGGCGGTGAAGAAGCTAGCGCTGAAGGACGGCTGGTCGGAGACGACCTGGCTGCCGAGCTTCCACTCCCACGCTACGATATCCACGCCGTTCACTCCGGTCGACTCGCCGCCGAAGAAGGTCACGGCGTCGGGTGCACAGGCGCCGTACAGGAGGTCCACGTCGTCGAATACCGTGCTGATGCGTACCGCTCCGTGCAGGAGGGCCTCGACGTCATCGCGGAATCGGTCGCACTCCATCTGGAGGGTCGCCTAATACCGCTTGTAAAGGTGCTGGACCAGCGCTCGCCGGCACGAACAGGCTCCTTGGCGACAGTGGCCCTACATCCGAGGGCCAGGCTGCGTCAGTGACAAGGGACGGCGCGCCCGCTCGTCATGCTGAGCCTGTCGAAGCATGTGTCCGGGACCCGCGGGCGTGGCATGTGAAGGTGACAAGACGCGACATGCGGCTGCATGCTTCGACAGGCTCAGCATGACGGATACCAGTGCCCCATCGTCGAGGGCGGATGGAGAGATAGCGGGGCGGGAGGAGCGCGAAGGGACTGCGCGAGCCTGTTCCCGCTTTCGCGCCGACGGGTTGGTCCCTGTGGCCAAAGCGCGACCTGGCTCGCGCAGTCAAAAACTCCGTTCGAGATACATCGCTACTTCAGGCGGTCGGCTCGGGAGCGGCGGAGCATCAGATCGGCAACCGCGGCGGAGTTGATCTTATAGGTACCGTCCGCGATGCGCGCGCGGATGTCCTCGACCACGTCCTCGCGAACGTCGGGAAGCTCTTCCACCCGGCGAACCATCTCTTCGATCAGCTTCGCGTCCTCCGGGTCCACGGCAGTATCGGGCGTGTCGGTGGCGGAAGTGGGAGAATTTGCGGCGTCCAGGTGGTCCTGAACGAGGCGCATAACCTTTTCGTATTCGATGCCTGAGATCTTCATTCGTGACCCTCCTCGTGGGTTCGTCAGCGAAGTCCCAGACAGGCAGCCAGGCTGTCCACGTGGGATCCTTGGCTTTGCGTCCCCGCATCGCTACGGGTTTGCCTTTTGACTGTCAAGAAGCCAACGGTCTCTAATCGCATATTCGGCAGCCTCGGCGGGGTTCTTTAGGGTTCCGGCAGAAAAAATAGGAAGAATCTTCGCCCGGCGGGTGTAAGTGGCGGACGCGGGCCAGGGCTTGGAGACGATGCCACTCACGTGGCACGGGCGTCCCGCCCGTGGTGGAGACCATCGCCGAGACGGCGATGCCACGATGCCGCCACGATGCCACGCGAGTGCCTAATCAGCCGGCCCGGAAGGCGGCGATAGCGCGTTCGAGCCCCCGGTCGTCCACGTCTTTGTGCAGCACCATCCTTATCCGATGCGCGCCTACCGGGAGCAGTAGGATGCCTCTCTCTCGCATGCGCTCCTGCACCTCGGCAGCGGGCCGCTCGGTCACCGCGAACACCATATTGGTCTGCACTGCCTCCATGTCCACCGTTAGGCCGGAGACCTCGACCAGCGCCTCTGCTAGTAGCCGGGCCCTGCGGTGGTCCTCTGCCAGCCGGTCGATCATGGTTTCCAACGCCACGATGCCGCACGCGGCCAGTACGCCCGCTTGACGCATCCCCCCGCCGAACATCTTCCGCCATCGGTGCGCCCGCGCGATGAACTCCCGAGAGCCCACGAGCATGGATCCCACCGGGCACGAGAGGCCCTTGGAGAAGCAGAACATGACCGAATCGGCGCACGCCGCGTACTCGCTTGCAGGCACCCCGGTTGCTACCGACGCGTTGAAGATCCGCGCGCCGTCCAGGTGCACGCCCGCCCCGTGCTCGCGCGCCAGGCGCGAAAGCTCCTGCATGTGCGAGAGCGGCGTGATGGTGCCCCCCGCCCGGTTGTGGGTGTTCTCCAGGCAAAGCAAAGTGGTGCCGGGAGTGTGGGTGGTCTGCTGGCGAAAGCGTGCCGCCACGGCCTCGATGTCCATGATGCCCCGCACGCTGGGCACCGTTTCGGTGATCACCTGCGAGAGCACGGCAGGCGCGCCCACCTCGTAGTGCAGGATGTGGCAGTCTTCGTCCAGGATGATGGCGTCCCCCGGCTTGGTATGCGTGCGCACGGCCACCTGGTTGCCCATGGAGCCGGTGGGAACGAACAGGCCTGCCTCTTTGCCCATCATCCGTGCGGCCATCTCTTGTAGGCGGTTGACGGTTGGGTCGTCGGAGAACACGTCGTCGCCCACTTCGGCGTCGAACATCGCCTGGCGCATCTCCGGCGTGGGTCGGGTGACGGTGTCGCTGCGTAGGTCTACGTAGTTGCTCATCTCGGCCAAAGCATACTCGCCGCAGGGCGAGTACGCCAAGTGCCTGACCTACGTGCTAGCGGACTACCAAGTCTCCCACCTGGAACCAGGCGGGGCCGGCATCCGTGGTTGCGTCCAGGATGGTGATCAGCTTCAGCCGTTCGAATGTTGCCGCGCGGTCACGCAACTTGCTGTCTTCTGAGGGCTTGAAGCCGCTCAGGGCAAGCCACACGGTCTCGCCCTTCGTTCCTTGAACCTCTATTCTTCGCTGCCACCTAGCGCCGTCATGGTCCTCCAAACCGATCTGCAGCCGAATCGGTCCGCTCGCCCGCACCCGAAAGCCGAGCTCGGATCCAGTCAGCGGTTGCTGTATGGGCCGAGCCACGGCAGGGAGGATGCCTGCTGCCCGCGTGTAGCGAGCGGTGAGGCCGTAGCCGCTCGTCGAGCCCTGCATCGGCGAGCGCTCGATTTCCACGCCCACCATCGGCACCCACGACAGATAGTTGCGGTCGAAACTATCTACGGTTCCGGCAGGGCGCGGCAATTCCGTCGTGTCACCGGCTCCTAACACCCGAAATTCGTCGAGAACGATGCGCTGAGGGCCGGTGTGATCGCCCAGGAACTTCGTAGTGGTCTCGCCGGTGGGAGCAAACACGGCGAGGCCGTCCAAGATCGCGATGCCTCCCAACTTGGCCGGATCAAGGCGAGAGTCCCCGACGGGCGAGCTCGGGTCGCGCGAGAAATCGGATACGGGGATGGTGGCCCTAGTCCACTTGCCGCCGTCCGCATGGAACTGCACGCTGAACGCCTCGCCACGGCGCGGGGTGCCGTTCTCGCCCTCGGCCCGCTCCACCAGCGAGACCATCACCTGCGTAGTCCGATCCACTTTAACCCACAGGTCAACGGCGCCAACCGGCTCGATCAGCTCGAGATCCCGAAAGATGGCCGGAAACGTGCCTTGGCCAGGCGTGAAGGACATGCACACGGCGCCATCGCCGCCCTTCACGTCATGCTCGTTCTCGGCGCGAGAGAGCCACCGCAGCTTGTCCGTTTCACGGAAGGTGCGCCAGGCGGCAACCTCTTCCTCTGTATCGAAGCCGCACTCGAAGAGCGGCTCCGTTTGCTGTGCTCCGGCCGCCATCGCGGCGAGAAGCGCCTGCACGATGCACGATATGTTCATTCGCACCCTCCCAGACAATGACTCGGGCCGACGGGTCTCCGGTTTCACCTCGAAGCGCCTTCCGGTTGCGGAAATGAGCTGGCTTTCGCCACACTTACTTTGGAGACACCACACACCGGGCCAAAGGGAGATGCAGTTGGACGAATTGCTTGCCAGAAACCTGATCCGCGACATTCCGGACTTCCCCAAGCCCGGCATTCTTTTTCGCGACATCACTCCCGTCTTTCAGAACCCGCAGGCCTTGCGCCAGGTGGTGGTAGAGCTTTCCGAGCGGGCAGAGGCACTCCGCGCGAATGTGGTGTTGGGCATCGAGTCGCGAGGGTTCCTACTCGGCGTCCCCATTGCGCTGGAACTCGGGCTGCCCTTCGTGACCGTGAGGAAACTTGGTAAACTACCGTACCATACTATCGCCGAGGAGTACGCGCTCGAGTACGGAACGAACACCGTGGAGATCCACACCGACGCCGTGTCGCCGGGGCAACGTGTGGTGGTGATTGACGACCTGCTGGCGACGGGGGGCACGGCAGCGGCTTCCGCGCGGCTCGTGGAGCGCCTGGGCGGCGTGGTGGCTGGGTTCCTGTTTTTGGTGGAGCTGACGGACCTCCGCGGCCGACAGAACCTGGTGGGCTACGAGGTGGCGTCGCTTATCGAGTACTAAGGGGCTAGCGGCTCGAGCCCAGAAGGGCACACCGGGCCTGGGTGGTTCCTGGTCCTCGAGGTAGAATCCGGTGCGCTCGGCGCTACGGCAACGTGCTAGTCGGTGGGTGCCGGATGTTTCGTAGTCTGGAGCGAAAGATGGACGAGCCGCGAACTACTAGCTCGATAGATGTCCGCGCCAACACGATCGTGCTTGGCGAGAGCCTCGAGACTCTAAGGCTAGTCCCGGACTGCTCGATCCAGCTGGTCTACATCGACCCTCCGTTCAACACTGGCATAACACAGCGTAAGCTAACAATGACCGTCACACGGGACGACCTGAGCGGCGACCGGAAGGGGTTCGGGGGCAGGCGGTATCGCACTGAGGTAAGGGCAACACGAGCGTATACCGACAAGTTCGATGACTACCTAGGGTTCCTCGAGCCACGGATGCGTGAGTGCCGGCGTGTCCTTACTGCAACGGGGTCGTTCTTCCTCCACATAGACTACCGGGAGGTTCACTACTGCAAGGTGCTCCTTGACGAGGTATTCGGCCGGGGGTCGTTCATGAACGAGATCATCTGGGCGTACGACTACGGCGCGAGGAGCAAGAGGCGCTGGCCTGCCAAGCATGACAACATCCTGTGGTACGTCAAGGACCCAGAGAACTATGTCTTCGATTTTGAGGCGATGGACCGAATCCCGTATATGGCTCCTGGACTGGTAGGATCGGAAAAGGCGGCACGCGGAAAGACCCCAACGGATGTCTGGTGGCACACGATCGTGCCGCCGGGAGGGAAGGAACAGACGGGCTATCCCAACCAGAAGCCCCTAGGGATTTTGGAGCGTATCATAAAGGTGCACTCGAGACGGGGCGATTGTGTCTTGGACTTCTTCGCAGGAAGCGGGACGACGGGCGAAGCTGCAGCACGTCACGGCCGAAGGTTCCTTCTCGTGGACAACAATCCCGAGGCCGCACAAATAATGTCAGAGCGGCTATCTTGCTGGTGTCCGGTCCTCATCGGTTTCGAGCCTGCACGTGCAGAGCAGGGAACATTGGCATTCGGTTAGGTCTACAGTCAGGATCGCAGTCAAGACGTAGGACATGAGATACTGGGGTATCTGGGGCCGGTGTGTGCAGGTTAGGCAACTTTTCCACCTTCAGGCAACCGCGGATACTGTTCTCTGGGCTGCCTTCGACGAGAGCACTGATGGGTGGTGGCGATACCTAACCCGGCGGGGCGCCAGCAGTACGTCTCGCGAGGCGCGCGCGTGGGAGTTGGCCTGTAAGCCGGGTTCTGTGTTTGTGCGGCGATCTATCTAGGACCGTCGTTGCCGACGGCCTCCAGCAACCTACCCGGAGGGTCAGCGGGCCACCTCGTCCCCTCCCTATTCGGTCTTGCTCCCGGCGGGGTTTGCCCGGCGCCCTCGTTTCCAAGGACCCGGTGAGCTCTTACCTCACCATTTCACCCTTATCCCGACATCGTCGGGACGGTATGTTTCTGTGGCACTTTCCGTCGAGTCGCCTCGCCCGGGTGTTACCCGGCGCCGTGCCCTGCGGAGCCCGGACTTTCCTCCCCGACCGAAGGTCGGAGCCGCCGCCCGGCCAACTCCCTGAGCGCATTGTAGACGACGGATGGTGAAGCGTTTCGGTTTCCTAAAGGATTCAGCTTACGGCATTCGAATCGGAATCGTTAAGAAGGTACCCGCGATTCTTTGCAGAACTGAGGAGTTGCAGGGTACCATCCCTGTTGCGAGGCTCGCTAATTGCTGACCCGGCCTACTTTCCGAAGGAAGGACACGGAAATGCTTCGAATGAGCCTCCCACTTCGAGTTGATGGCTTGCCGAGACGCAGGCGAGAACAAACGAGCTAACATACGGAGATGCAGCAAAATGATGTCAAGACTACGCGGTGCGGTGCCGGCGTTCTGGGATACGCTGGAGATTGACGAGCGAAAGCAGCTGGAAGCTGCTGGACGCTCGTATCACATTGAGCGCCGTACCTTGGTTTACCAACCCGGAGAGCCCAGCGAGTCCATCTACGTGGTCAAGAACGGGCTTATCCGGCTCGTGCGTGCTGTGCAGAAGGGCCGTGAACTCACTCTCGCCATGTGCGAGCGCGGCCACCTATTCGGTGAATCGCCTCTCTTCGACGAGGCTCCTCGCACCCACTATGCCGAAGCTATGCTCGAGACCGAGCTTCTCGAGATTCCCGCAGCCAAGGCGCGCGCTATGCTTCACGGATCCACCGGGCTTTGCATGAAGTTCATTGCGGCCCTTTGGAACCGAAAGGTAGACACGGACTACCGGATCGAGGACGTCATCTTCCGTGACGTTCCTGCTAGGCTCGCTCGTGCCCTTCTTTGGCTTGCCGAGAAGTACGGCGAAGCGGATGCTAAGGGTGGCAAGGGCATCGGACTACGGCTCACGCATCAAGAGCTTGCCAGCATCGTCGGGACTACTCGGGAAACCACGACGCTCGTGCTGAACAAGTTCAAGAAGGATGGACTGGTCACCACGACCGGCCGCGCCATGTTCATCAAGAAGCCGGAGACGCTGAAGGCCGTAGGCGACTCACCTGGCCGTCGCTGATACAGGAAGAGGTCAGTAGTATATCGGCGGTGACGGACGGCACGCTGTGCAACAGTGGAAATCCGTCACCGCCAGGCCCTTTCACACTAGTCGCGACTACCGTACGTCGCACCGCCACTCGCGCGCCACGCCGAAAAAGACCAAGAAGAAGAGCCATAGCATTCGCTCCGAGAACTCCGGTACCGCTGTCGCCGACCAACTCAGGCCACCCACGGTCGAGCCGATTTGCGTCAGCCAGTCGGCGCAGGGAGCGGCGAGCCCCCGTAGCCACAGTGCCTCCCAGCCCGGAATGAACGCGCCGGCAGGCCCCAGGAGACCTCCCCACAAGATGGGTGCTGCGAGCGGCACGCATACCATGTTCGTCGCTGGCCCGAGCAGTGGCACCGATTGGAAGTAGAACGCAAGCAGCGGCGTTGCCGCGAGCGAAGCCACCACGGAAGCCATCGCTCCCGCAATCACCCAGAGCAAGGTCTGTCTCAGCAGCCTCTCTCGCCTGCCAGGAAGCGTCGCATTCAGCCATCGGAAACCGGGCGGACACCAGACGATCAAAGCGCCGGCGACCAAGTACGAGAGCTGAAACCCTGGGTCTCGCAGCACACCCGGGTCCACCACGAAGGAGTACGCTGCGCCAACTGCTAGCGCGGTCAAGGCATCGGGCTGTCGCCGAAGTGCCGCCCCGGCAAGATACACACATAGTGCTACTGCAGCGCGCACCGTAGGCGGCGTGCCCCCTGCGGCAAAAGTGTAGGCCGCGATGCCGAGCATGGCAGAGAGGATCGCCCCTCGCCTAGGAACGCGCAGACGGTTGAAGATGCCGAGTAGAAGGCCTCCGACCACCGCTACGTTCAGCCCCGAAGCCGCCAGAAGGTGATACGTGCCCGCCCGCTTCATCGCCTCGCGCGTCTCCTGCGACACGCGGCCATCGTCACCGAACACTATGCCGATGGTCATTGCGGCCGACTCGGGCGACATCTGGCGAAGGTAACTGCGCTCGGCAGACCAGCGAAGGCTCGCAATCGCAGCCGCCACGGGGCGGTTGGTTGGCGCAACGCGTTGGATGGAGTCGCGGGCCGCGCTCATCCACGCGGCCACCCCCTGCCTTCGCCAGTAGCGGCCATCTGCGGGCTTGATCCGGCCTTCGAGACGCAGCATCTCGCCCGGAAGCGCGAAGAAGCCCGGACCGGTACTTACAAGCACACGAGTCCCCTGAGGCAGCGGGCCTTCCTCTACGGACACGATTAGGGATGTGAATCGTGTCCGGGTCGCGGGTATGGTGAGAACACGCGCGACCACCTCGGCCTTCGCTTCGCTACCTTCCAATGGGATAAGCCTATCGGCTCCCACTGCTCTCGTTCCCGCATAAAGCCCGCCGGCGACGGCGCACACGCAGAGTTGTGCAAGCCAGGTCCTACGGGTACACAACGCCACCACTGCCAATGCCCCTGCAGTGGCCACCACACACCAGCCAAGGCCAGGATACGCAGCCGCACCGATGAGGATCGCTAGGATAGCTTGGAGCAACGGTCTGCCGCGCAGCAGGCCGAACATCCTACTTCACGCGACAGATCGGGCAGGGGCCTGGATCCCCTTCGAACCGTCTGCGGCAGTGCGGGCAGATGGGACTGCCCCGTTCTTCCATCGCCCGCTGTCTCTCGATTACGCAGTTGCGAAGGTTCTCGACCGTCTCTTGCCACTCTCTCTGCGCAGCCGATCGTGCGAACGGTCTCCACGGCTCCTCCACCGGTTCCCCTCTGGGTGCCGGTGCGCTTACAGCACCTGGCCGGAACCGGATGTCTTGTACAAGTTCCGCGCCAAGAGCTTCATTAAGTCGAGCGATGATCAGCTCTTTGCGCATGTTCAGTTCTTGCTGCCAAACGCTGTCCGTAACCGTAACCCAAAGGATGCCGGAGCGAAGGAAGGTGGCCTCTGAAACACGTGCCAGTACCTCTCCCACTGCGGTTCGCCACTTGGCAACTACTGCGCGGGCACGCACCTGACGCTCCAGGCCCATCCCGCGTATTGCCTGCGGAAGTGCGTCGTTCAGAGGCCGCATCGCCTATTCCTCTTCGACAAGTCGGGAGTTCGAGACCTGCACCAGTTTCGCATTTGCGATAAGAGAAGCGGCGAGATGGTGGGTATCTGTACAGGTCATGATCATCTGGGATCCGCTTAGGCAGTATTCGAGTAAACGGTTCCGCCTAGCCTCATCGAGGTCGGAGAGCACGTCGTCCAGAAGCAGCACTGGGGCTTCACCCATTCTCCGCTCGGCTACCTGCGCTTGGGCCACTTTTAGTGCGAGTGCCGCCGTCCGCTGCTGGCCTTGAGAAGCGAACTGTCTGGCGCCTCGACCGGAAACCAGGATCTCGACGTCGTCCCGATGGGGACCGCGCGAAGTGGTTCCACGCGAAAGGTCCTGCCTGCGAGAGTTCGCGAGGGCCTCCAGCAGCTTCCCCGGCGGTGTGTCCGGACGATAGCTACAGGCTAGGCTTTCTCCGTTACCGGATAGATACGAGTGCGTTTCGCTCGCAATGGGCGCAACGGCCTCGAGCCACTCCTGCCTGGCCCGCACGATGGGCTCTCCGAAGCGAGCCAGCTGCTCATCCCACACCGCCAGGTCTGCAGATGCCGAACCGCTTGCCATCTCGGCCAGGAGCGCATTTCTGTGCGCCAGAGAGCGTTTGTAGCGAGCGAGGTCCATCCCGTAGCTGGAGCTCTGCTGAGCCAGCTCCACGTCCATGAAGTCACGCCTTCGTGACGGTTCCCCTCGGATGATCGAGAGATCCCGTGAGCTGAAGTCTACGACGTGCAGGCAGCCAATGGCTTCGGCTACTCGTGCAACCGATGCGCCGTCGATAGCCGCGCGTTTACGGGAGCCCGGTTCGAATCGGATGGAGATGGTTCGGTATCCGTCGTTTCGCTGAACTTGGCCCTCAACACGGCAGAATGGAGCATCCCAGCGGATTATCTCTCCGTCCCGGCCACTACGAAACCCCCGAGCTGTAGAAAGGAAGTGAACGGCTTCCAAAAGGTTGGTTTTGCCTACCCCGTTTTCGCCGTACAGAATCGTGACGCTGGTCGAAGGACAGAAACGAATGGAAGCATAGCTCCGAAAGCTCTCCAAGGTTATCTCGATAAGGCGCACGACGTTCTTCTCACACCCTCCTAATTCATTATGAAACAGCTTCAGGATTCAGATTCTTTTATGATGAAAGGGAGGGTATTCGTGCAGGGATGGTGGGGAATCCGCAGCGATTTGCGCAAGGTACTCGGGCCAGAGGTTGGACGCTGTTCTGTGAGCGAAGTGTTAGGGATAGTGTGGAAAAGTGGAATTCGGGTGTGGAAAAAAGCGAGGTTTTTCACACCGGACACTTAGCCTCACCAAACTTCACATCGACTCCCCCCCGTTCTCCACAGACTTTCCACCCTCGGGGCCCGACTGCAGCGTGTGCATCCGATGCTGGTCGATCCGGGGCAAACTAAGGGTAGGGTGCGTGCCATAATGAGCCGCCTTGAAGACCGGGATCAGCGACGCCGGTGACCTGGTCACCGTTATCATCCCCGTATACAACGAAGCCGCGACGATTCGCGAGGTGATACGGCGCGTCGAAGCGGCGCCCTTCGAGAAGGAGATCCTGTTGGTTGACGATGGTTCGACCGACGGAACGAGCGGGGAGGCCGAACAGCTCGCGAGTGATCGCGTTCGGGTGATCCGCCTGGCTCGAAACGAGGGGAAAGGCGTCGCAATCCGTGCCGCACTTCCCCATGCACGCGGGAAGGCCGTTATCATTCAGGACGCAGACCTCGAGTACGACCCGGAGGACATTCCGGCTTTGGTCGGCGACATTCTCGAGGGTCGGGAGGCGGTGGTATACGGAAACCGATTTCACCACGGCTTTCCGCCGGGGATGGCCTTCGCAAATCGGGTGATCAACCGAATCCTCGCAAGCATGGTCACTATTCTCTACGGCCACCGGCTCTCCGATGAGGCCACTTGCTACAAGGCGTTTCGAACCGACGTTCTACTCAATATGAAGCTGACGAGCCGGCGCTTCGAGTTCTGCCCGGAAGTTACGGCAAAAGCCCTGCGGGCGGGGTATCGAATTGCGGAGAAGCCGATAAGGTACGTGCCCAGAAGCAAGTCTGCGGGCAAGAAGATCCGGTGGTGGGACGGGGTGATCGCCATCTGGACGCTGATAAAGTTCAGGTTCGTCCGCTGAAGTTGATCGGATCGTTCTCGGAGGAGAAACCATGAACATGCCCGCGGGTGCAAGGCGGCCGAACCGGCTGATCGACTCCACCAGCCCCTATCTGCTGCAGCACGCATACAACCCTGTGGACTGGCATCCTTGGGGTCCGGAGGCACTGGCCAAAGCTCGAGCGGAGGACAAACTGATCTTCCTCTCGGTGGGCTATGCCGCATGCCACTGGTGCCACGTAATGGAGCGCGAGGTGTTCGAGAAGGAGTCGGTGGCGGCAGCGTTGGCCAAGGATTTCGTCTCGATCAAGGTGGACCGCGAAGAGCGGCCGGACATAGACGCGCAATACATGCTCGCGGCGCAGCTCATGACGGGTGGGGGAGGCTGGCCGCTATCGGCGTTCCTGACGCCGAATCTGGACCCGATCCTGGCGGCAGGAAGGTACTTCTCGGAGGAGGCGTTTCTCCACCTGCTGGCGCAGCTATCCCGAGGTTGGAGGAGTGCACGCGCTCAGTTGATTGCTCAGGCGATGCAGGTGTCCGCGGCACTACGCACGCATGCGGGCAGCAGGGGAAGCGTTCTCGTGCCCTCGGACGCCACGGATCAGGCAATTCGCTCTTTGGCCGGACGCTTCGACGAGGAGCGCGGCGGGTTCTCCCTTCAGCCCAAGTTCCCTATGGCACCGGTTCTGCGCATGCTGTGCGACGCGGCCCGAGGAGGGGACGTGCGGGCAGCGAGCATGCTGCACGGGACGCTCAAGGCGATGGCCCGGGGAGGCATACACGATCACGTTGGTGGTGGTTTCTTCCGCTATTCCACCGACCGGCAGTGGCTGGTGCCGCATTTCGAGAAGATGCTGTACGACCAGGCGCAGCTCCTGGAAGTGTACTCGGATGCGTACACGCTCCAGCCGGACCCCGACTATCGCGAGGCGGCACTGGGCATCGTGGGCTTCGTGCTGCGCGAGCTGCGGCACGTGAACGGGGGGTTCTTCTCCAGTCTCGATGCGGATAGCGAGGGGGAGGAGGGCAAGTTCTACGTGTTTTCTGCCGACGAGATCCGCTCGGTGTTGGGTGGTGAGGCCGAGGGTTTCATGCAAGCCTACGGGGTCACCGAACGGGGCAACTTCGAGCACGGTCGCTCGGTACTCAGCTTGGTGGACGAGGGATTGCCCGTAGGCGCAATGCGTGATTCGCTGGAGGCACTTTTTGCGTACCGCGCCGCCCGCCCACGGCCTGCTACTGATGACAAGGTGCTATCGGGCTGGAACGCACTCATGATCGAGGGGCTGTGCCGTGCGGCGGAGGTGTTCGAATATCCGGAGGCGCTGAATGCTGCTGAAAAATCAGTGGAGTTCGTTCTGAGTGAGATGGTTCGAGAGGGAGTGCTGCACCGATCTTGGAGGGAAGGACGTGTCAGCGGGGAGGGCTTCCTTGCAGATTATGCGTTTCTCTTGCAGGCGCTCTTGTCGTTCTCTGCTGCCTGCGAGAACGACGAGTATCTGGCGCAGTGTAAGTGGATTGCACAGCGGATGGTGGAGCGATTTTGGGACGACGAGCAAGGTGGCTTCTTCGACTACTCGGACACGGGCGAGCACGTAGCACGACTGAAGACGGCGGAGGACAATGCCGAGCCGAGTGGGAATGCCGTGGCTGCACTCGCACTAACACGGCTGGCAGACGCGACGGGTGAGACACGGTGGAGAGTGTATGCACATCACACGGTGCGCTCTTTCGGTGCGATGTTGCGGGACGCGCCATCGTTCGGTACGACCTTGCTGAGAGCGAGCCAGAGCCTGGTACCGCAGATTCCGAGAGTGCAGTTGACCGTGCCTCAGCGGGTGGTAGTAGTAGATCGTCTAGCGCGTGTGCCTGTAGTGCTAACCCTGCCAATGGGTTGGAGGGTGTATGCGGCAGGGGAGCCTGCTCCGGCTGGGTGGTTGACCGTACAACTGGAGGACCTGCCGAGCGGATGGCAGTGGAACGCACGCATGCCGGATCCGATTTTCGAGAGCGGTGACGCACCCTTCTACCATGGATCGGTCGAGATCCCCTTGCATGTCGTGCCGCCGGAGGGCGTTGCACCAGGCGAGTACGCTGGGCGTGTGGTGGCAAAGTATCAGCTGTGCAGCGAGTCCACTTGCATGCCACCGGAGCGGCAAAAAGAGGATCTCCTTTTCGTCGTAGAGTGAGACACTCGGCACTTCCCAGATGGGGCGAAATCGTCGAGACGCCTCTGCCGCACGCGGTAGAGGCACGGTAGGTGGTAACACGAGGTTACCGTCAAGCCAGCGTGATGGAGTGGGCCCTGAGGGTGGTATGTAACGAGCAGCGGAGACGGTGTTCGAGCAGAGAAACGTCCTCAGGTTCGCAGAAGCGGGCGGTGAGGGTGAACTCCAGAGTGCCGGCAGGTAGGTCTACCACGCGGAAGACCGGCCGAGAGGTAGGGTCGGCGCCTGCAGTAGATTGGGCAGCGGCTAGGCAGGCTTGTTGGAGCGTAGCGACGTCCGTGGTCGCAGCGGCCCTAGCACGAATCGTCACCTCGTGCACAGTACTAGGGAGTGCCGTAACCACGGAACGGATTAGATTGACGTTGGGAAGGATGATACGTTGTTCGCCGAAGCGGGAGCGCAGAATGGTGTTGCGGAGCCCTATCTGCTCGACGAACCCTTCGGCGCCGCCGTCCACGCGGATGTACTCGTTCAGGACGAAGGGGCGGGCGAGTGCCAGGTAAAGGCCGGCGAACAGGCCCGAAAGCATGTCCTGCATGCTGACGGCGACCGCGATACCTGCGATGCCGAGGGAAGCAATCAGGGGCCCGACGCGATATCCGAGGAGGTCCAAGGCGATCAGGCCCGCCACGACCCAGATAGCCGTCAAGGCTAGCCTGCGGATGAGCAGCAGTGCCGTGGCTTGCTGCTCGGTTCGGAGTACTTGCAGATACCACTCGAGTGCCTTCGAGGTGATGCGCGCGGCTGCAATGGCACCGACGAAGGTGGCGCAGACCAGTGCGGCCAGCCTAACGCGAGTTCGCACGATTTCCGACAGCGGCCAGTAACCAGAGGCGAAGAGGAGCCCTGCTATCAAACAACTCGCGACCGCGGGCATCCGCAGCCGAAGAAGCGCTTGGCGAGTCGAAGACTGCTCCGGAAGTCGTGCCGCGGTCCATCCGAGGAGCAGCCAAATGACGACCGCGACCGCCATCCACACCAGCAAGACCACTCCGGATTGCAGGGCAGCAGAAACGACCTCGGCGTGTGTCACGGTTGCGGCTCCTTCGGACGGTCGCGATCCAGCGTGCGGAGGCGAGCCAGAACCAGCGGGTGGCTCTCACGGCCCTCGTGGGTCAGAGCCCAGGCGCCCTTTTCGAGTGCGAACAGGGTGTCCACGCACTCCAGGCGCACTCCCCAATCCGCGTGGTCCATCAGGCGGCTCACATGACGGTCGGCATCGGCGTATCTGGTTCGGCGCAGGACGGAGAGGGCGAGGCGAGCAGCGGCGGGGTTCTCGCTGTCCAGAGTTGCTATGACCGCGGGCAAGGAGGCGGGGCCGAGCCTGGCAAGGGCGGTCGCGGCAGCCTCACGCAAAGGCATGGAGGGGGAGGACAGGACGAACACCAGGTCGTCGGCTGCACTGGGGTCGGCGATCTGCCCCAGTGCGATGGCAGCTTCAAGAGCGACCGTTTCGTCTTCGTCTGAGAGCAGGGCACGGAGCTGCGGAACCGCCTCGGTGACAGCCAGAGCGCCCGCTGCGCGGATAGCCGACTTGCGATACGCCTCCTGCTCCAGAAGTGCCGGCAGGTGGGGCCCAAGAAGCCGCGACTTCAGCGTGGTGAGGATGCGAAGCGCGTTGCGCGTCACCTCGGGATGCGGATCGTCCAGTCGGGCGGCCAGCAGCTGCTGTGCGGGCTCACCCAGTGCACCGAACACCTCTTCGAAGGCACGGTCCGCGAGGCGGTTCGAGTCGCCGATGTGCCTGTCCACCATGTATCGGCAGGCGGGCATCCCGATTTCGATCAGTCGCTGTCGGGCCGCGCGCACTTTGTCGCGCGCGGTACCTACTTCCCAGGTCATGGCATCACGGTATACGGGCTCGAGGTCGGGATCCTCCGGGATGTTAGGGACCCACGGCGGTGCCGGAGGCCTCTGCGTTGCGGCCTTCGTCCGTTTTGGTGCGAGAGGCTGCAAGGAGCGGTCGAGCTGCTCATCGGGTATGTCGAAGAGAGCTGTCTGACCTTCGAGGGGATCGGCGAAGTCCAGCGCGATCGCCCAAGAGCCACGCCTTTCGAGCTTGCCGTCGCCGAAGCTCTCGTAGTAGCGGTCCTGGCCTGCCATATCCACGAACACACCTACGCTGCCCGAGCCTCGTGCCTCGTTGGCGTTACCGGGCGGGCCGTGGTACCGGTCGTTGCCGGCAGCGTCCAGGTAGATGCCCACGCCGTTCGCGTTGCCCAGTGCGGGGCGACTATCACCACCCGCACACACGTCGTTTCCGCTTCTGTCGAGCATCACGGCGACCGCGTAGTCGTGCCCGATGGCGTGCATGGCACCCAGCTTGCACGAGTAGGAGTCGTCGCCGGCGAGATCCATCAGCGTCGCGATGCATAGGTGCATGGGCGAGCACTGAGAGTAGTAGTAGCTATCGTAGCTGTCATGCCCGCTGACGTCTAGCAGCGCACCGAACGCGAACCAGTAACTAGCGGCTTGGCAGTAGCTCTCCCCGCTATAGGTGTCGTCACCGGCCGCGTCGTATAACATGCCGAAGCCTCCGGAGCGCCCGCCGGTGTCTTCCCGGAAGCCGGTGGAGAACCCTTGGGCAAAGCTGTAGTGCACCTTTTGCGCTTCGAGCAGCGGTGCATTCATGATCCACCCACCGGCGCGATACACATCGTTGCCATTGCGGTCAGCCATCACTCCCACACCCATGGTAGCAGAGGCACCCTGCGCGAAGAACCACGCATCGTACAGATCGCTGCCGGACCCGTCATCGAGCCAGCCGAGTCCGAACATGGCGAAGCCCTGAGTGAGTGCGCGGCCCCGGTAGGTGTCGTTGCCGCCTCGATCCAGCAGCACTCCGCAGCCCGCCAGCCCGGCACCCAAGGAGAGGTGTGCGCCTTCATACACTTCGTCGCCCGCGAGGTCCACTAACAGTCCGACGCCCAGGAAGCCCGCGCCGCCAGAGAGATCGGATAGCATGTAGCGGTCGTTGCCCGCGAGGTCCAGTGAGAACGCCGGTCGGCCCAAGCCCCCACCGATGCGTCCTACGTAGGTATCGTCCCCGCCGAGGTCTATCAGTGCTACCACGTTCGGGCCGTGGTCGTGCCTATCGTGACCCGTGCCCGCGACCACCAGCTTGCCGATGGGGAGTTGGATGACCAAAGTCTGCTTCCAGTCCTTTAGTGGTCCGCGGGCTAGGGCGAGAAGCGGTTCAGTTAGGGCAGGGCTGCTCACGGCGTGTAGGGCGTCTGCTGCACGGCAGAGACGACGTACATCGAGCTGTTCGAGAAGCAGCCAGACGCGCTCGGGTTCGGTTCTGGGGCCTTCGGGCACGAAGTCGAAACGCGCGTCGGGCACGTCTTCCTCGAGGGCGAGATGGGGCAGGCCGCGGAGCAGCTCTTGTCGCTCGGCCGCGCTCAGACGCGCGGTGGCGGCCTTTAGCTCGGCGTCTGCCTCGGCTACGGCACGAAGCAGCGGGTGGATGGCGGTCCGCAGCGGCGCGGGGACCTGCATCAGCTCCCGATCGAAGTCGAGCCGCTCGGGCCCGGGTGGAGGCGTCTCGTCCAGTTTGTGGAGGGGCCATGCGAGGTCCGATGGGCGGGGTGCGGGGCTTTCGAGGGCGGCGCGCATGGTCTCGACGTAGCGCGGGGCGGCGAGCGGGTCGTCCAGCACGGCGTCCACGCACGGCAGTCGCCATCGGTCATTGAAAGGCCGTTTGTCGTAGCCGAGGTCGGCCCGCGTCATGTTGATGGCGTGAAGGGCGAGGCCCAGGGCGCGCAGCTCGCTCTGCGTCCATTCGGCGCTGACCGGGTTCTGGGTCGCTGTTTGGGCAAGTAGGATGAGGGCAATCAGGTTCATCGTCGCCTCCAGCCGTCGTTCGCGGCCTAGAGTCCTGGATTTCACCACGCACAGACCCTTTCCCGCCTTTGCGACACAGTTAGGCCTTCGAGGTCGCAGTGCGCTGCGCCTGCGAAGCTCGATGAGCACTACGCAAGCGGATTATGAGGTTTTCGCTAATGTCTTTCTGGAGGCCCCATCGAGGGTTCCCGTACCTGGACCCTGGCTTCACCAGGCCGGTACAGTTCCGGCTGAAGCGCAAGGCCGTGCGCTCACAGCGACCGACAAGATCCAATCTGCTCTGTTTTGCCGCCCCCTGGAAATCTCGTTTGGATTTCGGACAAAGGAGAATGCACGTGAAGAAGGCCTTCCGATTGTCTCTCGTGGGTGGCATCGTAGCTGTGGCAGTCGCTGCGAACGCTGCCCCCATCGTTCAGTGGAACTTCAACTCGGTCCCGCCGGACGGCAACACCGGCACGGGTACCACCGTTCCTAACATCAACCTCACCGGCTCGGCGTCGATCTCGCTGCTCGGCGGCGTGACCAACCCTGGTTTCAACTCGGGCGTCGGTTCGAGCGACCCGGCGGCGTCGGACAACTCCGGCTACCAGACCACGACCTATGCTGCACAGGGTACGGAGAACGGCTTGCGTGGCGTGGCGTTCTTCGGCTCGACGCTCGGCTATCAGGACATCGTGGTGAACTTCGACCTTCGTCACAGCAACACGTCCTCGCGCTTCGCGCAGCTCGAGTACACACTCGACGGTGGCTCCACCTGGACTTTCGGTGGGCTCTTCGAGGCCGACCTGGGCGGTGACAAGTGGTACAACGTTCGCACCGTTGACCTGACCTCGGTCGCCGGCGCCAACAACAATCCTCTCTTCGGCTTCAAGGTGGTTGCAGTGTTCGCACCGGGAACGGGCGGGTACCTTCCTTCCACACCGACTAGCACCTACGGTCCTAACGGGACCTGGCGGTTCGACATGGTGACCATCAACGGGAACCTGATTCCCGAGCCCGGCACGATCGCGGCGCTGGCCGTGGGTGTCGTGGGCCTGATGGCTCGCCGTCGCCGCAAGTAAACCGACCGCAAGCACCACGCTTCCGCTGCGCGCCTCCGTCCTTTGGACGGGGGCGTTGTGGCTTTTCGTGGGTGTCCGACCCATGCGAGAGGGTTAGGCGCGCAGTAGGTGCGAGTGAAGTTTCTATGAATCTCCGCATGCAGGCCCCATAGCTACCCACAGAAGGTTGCGTGCCTGTCACACTACTGGTAGTATTACTCTCGGCGGCTGTCGCCGCAGGCCGTTGTGGGGTGGAGTGAACCCGGGCAAGACATAGGCTCCAGTTCCCAAGGCGCGTACGACTGATGTGTCGAACGGGAGGTCCACCGCCAAGGCGTTCTCGCACAACTGATGCTCCACTCGCAAAGGAGAGGACTGCGGGGGTTCCGCTACCCCGCAGTCTCCTTTTTGGGCCGCGCCTACTGCCACACCTGGCGGCTACTCCTCTCGCAACGCCTCGATGGGCTGCAACTTACTCGCCAGGTACGCAGGATACAGCCCGAAGACGATCCCTACCAGGGCCGCGAACCCGAACGCAAGCACCACGCCCGATGCCACTACTACCGGTGGAACGCCGATGAAGCCAGCAATCAGCTTTACACCGCCCACGCCCACGGCGATGCCGATAAGACCGCCGAGTAGGCAGAGTACGATGCTCTCCAGCAAGAACTGGCTTAGGATGGCATCCTGAGTGGCACCCACCGCCTTGCGCAGGCCTACCTCGCGGGTCCGCTCTTTCACGCTTACTAGCATGATGTTCATAATGCCGATGCCACCCACGACCAGCGATACGCCTGCGATCCCCGCAAGCAGAAGTCCGAAAACTCGTGCCTGCCCCTCCGCCGTCTCGATCAGTTCGCCCTGATTGAATGCGCGGAACAACTCCTCGCCGCTCGCGCTTCGCCGAACACGGGCCAGCGTGGATTGCACCTGCTGCAAGGTGTATGCCATGGTGGAGGAGTCCACGGCACGCACTGCGATACCACTCAGCGTGTCACGTCGCTGCAGGCGCCCCAGCGAGGTCCGAATAGGCACGAATACAGCATCGTCAGGGTTCATGAATCCTTGGCCGCCTTTGAACGCAGCGACGCCGATCACCTGAAAGTCTTGGTTGTTCAGGCGTATCGTCGCGCCCAGAGCCGACCCCCCTTCGAACAGGCGGTCGTAGATGTCATATCCGAGTACGCACACCTTGTCGGCTGCCTCGTTCTCCGCCGCAGTGAAGAAGCGTCCTTCCTTCAGCTTGATGTTGCGAATGTATTGGATCTCCGGCTCGCCTCCGGTGACCATCGTGCGCTCGTTTCGGTTTCCATACTTCACTTGCGCCCGCAGACGCACTTCGCCCGACACGTTCGCGGCGGTGGGTACCGCACGGCGAATCAGCTCAACGTCCGACTGGCGCAAGGACTGCGCCTCGTCGGAGGCCTGCGCAACGCCACCGAACGACCGCTGAGGGAACACTAGGATCAGGTTTCGCCCGAGCGCATCCAGCTGCTCCATCGCCTGACGCTTGCTCCCTTCGGCAATGCCTATCATGGTTATCACCGATCCCACGCCGATGATCACGCCGAGCATGGTTAGGACCGAGCGTAGGCGGTTGGTAGCAATAGCTCCGAGCGCCGTGCGAAGACTCTCGGTGACGCTCATCTCGGTCTGCCTCCACCGATCATTCCCGCGCCACTGCCAGGGCCCATGCCAGTGCGCGAGCCGCCGCTGAACGGGCTTTGTGGTGTGGAGCGCATCTTCTCTTCTTGCTCGCGAATCGCCTTCATGTCGATCTTGCTGGTGACGACCTCTTCGCCTTCGTTCAGGCCGTCTGTGATCTCGACCATCGTGTTACCCATCAGGCCTGCCTTCACGTCGCGTCGCACGGGCTCTCCCTTGGCATTCATCACCTCCACGTACGTCTTCTCACCTTCGTGTTGCAGGGCTTGGATGGGGATGGAGAGCACGTTCTTGGTTTCTCGTAGGATGAACTCACAGCTCGCGTTCAGGCCGGGCATCAGCCTCACCTCGGCCCTCGGGGTAATGGCTACGCGCACCTTGACCTGGGTGACCCCGGATGCGGTCTCTGCGCCCGGGTTTACCCGCGTTACCCTCCCCTGGACGGGGGAGCGTGGAGCGGATTCGAGCGTCACCCGCACTGTCTGTCCGACGCTCACTCGGCCCACGTCCGCCTCGTCCACGAGCACCTCGACGTACATGCGGGACACATCGGCGATTTGGACGATCGAAGTACCCTCGCTAAACACGCTCGTGCCGGGAGGGATGATCGTGCCTTCTTCCAAGTACTTCTTGATGACTACCCCTGCGCGCGGAGCCAGGACCGTGGTGCTGTCGAGCTGAACCTTCGCGTTGTCCCGAGACACCTCGCTGCGCTTGATGGCGGCGGCAGCCGCGGCGATCTCGGCCCTGCTTATGTCCACCTGCCGGGTGGAAGCTCTGGCTTGCCGAAGCGCCTCCTCTGCCTGCCTCACGGCCTGGCGCGCGTCGTCCCGTTCCCGTTGGGCGATCCGCACGTCGGCCTCGGAGACCTCGGCACGCTCCAAAGCGGCCTTGGCCTGTGCGACCCTGGCTTCGGCTGTCTTTAGCTGAGCGGCAATGTCTTGCTCGAGGCGCGAGAGCCGCTCCTTTGCCGTCGCGTAGCTCGCAGCCGCAGCCTCGTGGGCGCTCCGTGCCTGCTCTACAGCGAGCTGACTGGCATACCCTTTGGCCAAGAGGCTCTCCTGCCGCTCGAGATTGGCTCTAGCGGAGTCCAGGTCGGCTTTGGCTCGGTCGTGGTCACCTTTGACCTGCGCGCGAGTCTGGGGGATGGTGACAGAGCGAAGCTGTCCCAACGCCTCTACCGCCACTTCGTAATCGGCCCGCGCCAGCTGGATGCTGGCGGACGTGAGAGATGGCTGAATTCTGGCCCGTTCTTCCAGGTTGCTGAGCCGGATACGCGCAGCCTCCAGAGCCGCCTCGGCGGATCGCACGGAGGTCTGGGCCTGGACCGTCTGAATGCCATACTGAAGCACGCTCTGCTGCCTGCGAGCGGTGCTCGAGGAAAGGTCGGCAACCGCCTGCTCGTAGAGTGCTTGCGTGTCTCGGGGGTCTATCTCGGCGATCAGGTCACCCGCCCGAACGATGGAGCCTTCTTCGACCGCGAGGTGCGTGACGACGCCCCCCGCCTTGCTTTTGACGTCCACCGTGGTCTCCGGCTGGAGCACGCCGCTCGCGTTGAAGCTGAGTGTGACGGTGTTTCGCGTGGCCTTCTCGGTGCGGTAGATGACGTCGGGCTCCTTCGCGCGATTGCCGACCATGAACCACCAGAGCAGGGCAAGACCACCGATGACGGTGGCGAGGATCAGGAACGTTCTCTTCATGCGACCATCTCCGCAGACAAGCAGACGCCGGCATACAGCCCGTGCGATCGGCCCATCGCGGGGCGCCGACTTTGCCGGTGCTAGTAGCAGTATATACGCACCAGCCGCCCTGGTGTTCGAGCCAGGCCCGGTTGGTGGGTGTCCTACGGAGAGGGCTTCAGCCGCAGGACGCGTCTGGGCATTCGAGTACACTCGAAACATTCGAAAGGTCGAGGAGGAGCGTGCGGTTGAGCGAGTTACGATGGCATCCGTTCTTGCGGGAGTGGGTCATCACCGCGACCCACCGTCAAGACCGCACCTTCTTCCCCCCGGACGACTATTGCCCCCTCTGCCCCACCAAGCCGGGCGGCTTCCCCACTGAGATCGAGCGCGAAGACTACGACATCGTGGTCTTCGAGAACAAGTTTCCCTCGCTGCAGCGCACCCCACCCGAGCCCAGCGTGGAGGGTAACGATTTGTGCCCGGTGCGGCCCGCAGTAGGCGTGTGCGAGGTGGTGTGCTACACCTCGGACCACAACGCCACCTTCGCGGATCTCGATCTGAGGCGTGTGACGAGGCTGGTGGATGTGTGGGCGGACCGCACGGAAGAGCTGGGTGCGAGGCCAGAGGTGCACTACGTGTTCGTCTTCGAGAACAAGGGCAAGGAGATCGGAGTAACCCTGAGCCATCCTCACGGGCAGATATACGCCTACCCCTGCATCCCGCCCAAGATACGGACCGAGCTAGATGCCTCGCGCGAGCACTTCGACCGCACGGGCAGGCGCCTCATGTCGGATGTGGTCCGAATGGAGGAAGAGGACGGACGGAGGCTCGTGGCGCGCACCGGCATCTGGCAGGCCTTCATACCCTTTTTCGCGCGGTACCCGTACGAGACGTATATTGCTCCGGTGGAGCACCGAGGTGGGTTGCCGGAGCTGTCGCGTTCGGATAGGCGGGACCTCGCAGCGGCTCTGCTGGACATGGCGCGGCGCTACGACAAGCTGTGGGGCTTCTCGCTGCCGTACATGATGGTATTTCACCAGCAACCCACGGACGGCGGCGACCACGGCCACTACACCATGCACGTGGAGTTCTATCCACCCTACCGGACGCCGGACAAGCTGAAGTTCTTGGCGGGGTCCGAGTCGGGTGCGGGAGCGTTCATCAACGACACGATGGCGGAGGAGAAGGCGGCCGAGCTCCGCTCCGCCGATCCGGGTCCCGTCTCCTAGCGCGCCCCTGCTCGGGCGTCCCGCCGTGGCACGGGCGTCTCGCCCGTGGTGGAGACCATCGCCGGGACGGCGATGCCGGGACAGTAGCCCTCGTGGCCCGGGCGTCCCGCCCGTGGTGGAGACCATCGCCGGGACGGCGATGCCGGGGCAGTGCCTGCCGTGGCACGGGCGTCTCGCCCGTGGTGTAGACCATCGCCGGGACGGCGATGCCACGACAGTAGCCCTCGTGGCACGGGCGTCTCGCCCGTGGTGGAGCCCATCGCCGGGACGGCGATGCCACGACGCCACGCAAGCCCCAAGAACATCGAAACCATCGCCGGGGCAGTGCCTGCCGTGGCACGGGCGTCTCGCCCGTG
>JABRVX010000066.1 GCA_039961735.1 Fimbriimonadia bacterium | reverse complement strand
TGCTAACTACTCCGACCGCCTGGCAGCGGCGGACAGTCTCCCCGACGCAGAAGCCGAACTCGAGGCTGCCGCTGCCGCACAAGAACTCGCGCATGTCCTTGGCGGCCGAGAGGACCTGGGGGAGGCACTCGAGGTCGCTGGTGCCGTTGACGGTCTGCTCGATGCCGTGCGCGCGGTTAGCGAAGACGGCACCTTACGGGCGGCACGCGCTGACATCATAGACTCAGCACTCTTTCCGGGAGACACGCCCAGCCCTACGGTCAGCCGTTCGCTGCGGGGTCTTCTCCGCGCAATCGCATCCGCAAAAGGGCCCAGCGGCACCCTCAGGCCGTTGCGTGGGCACTTCTTCTTCCACACCCTGCAGGGGCTTTGGGCCTGCATCGACGCGGCCTGCGCGGAGGTTGGTAACCAGCGCGGGGACGCGGTCGCGCCCGTTGGCGCATTGCACACTTCGCACCAACTCACGTGCGGCTGCGGTGCGCGAGTGCTGGACCTGCACTTATGCGAAGTGTGCGGGGACGTGCTCCTTGGCGGGTACCGCGTGAAGACGGACCTCCCGCAACGCCCGGAGTTTCTCGTCGCCGACCAGCCAGACCTTGAGAAGGCGCCGGAGCGGTCGGACCTCGACCGGACGTACGAGGGGTATGCGGTCTTCTGGCCCACGATGGACGACGACGAGCCTGCCGACCCTGACTGGCAGCACGAGGGGAAGAGGTGTTCCTGGCGCCGAGCGGCACTGGATAAGCAATCCGGCAGGCTGCAGGCCCCGCCGCCGGCGGGTGGGGACTTCGTCCGCGGATATGTGTACCACGTGGCGAATGCCGACAAAGAGACGGACGCCCTGCCATCGATCTGCCCCCGCTGCGAGACGGACTACCGGCGCCGCTCCAAGGGGTTTCCTTCCCCCATCCGCCCCCACCGCACGGGCTTCCAGAAAGGCGCGCAGGTGCTCGCCGCAAGCCTTTTCCGGGAGATGCGCCACGCCAAGCGCCCGGAGCGCAAGCTGGTGGTGTTCTCCGACAGCCGCCAGGACGCGGCCAAGCTCGCCGCGGGCATGGAGCTCGATCACTACCGCGACATGGTGCGGCTCGCACTCCTCGACGCCTTTCAACAGTTCTGGCCAGAACTGCTGGCGTTTGCGCGCCAGATCACAGCAGCCGCCCCTCAGCGACTGGCAGAGCTGGCCCTCGTTAATCCCGTCCTCCACGCGGCACTGCTGGCACCTGCGCCGCCTTTGCGCCCGGGACTGGTCGACCTCTTGGGCGCCGAAGTTCGGGCCGAGGCGCTCGGCTGGGCCCTGGGCTTGCCGCCAAACAACACGACAGCCCGAGAGGAGTGGGAGCGCCTCCTGCGGGAGTATCCGGGGCGGGTACCCATCGAGCGCATCGCACTAGCCGTGGACCGGGCGCTGCTCGACGGGGGCATTTGCCCCGGCGGAGCGGCCTTCGAGTCCGTGTGGATCGACTACGAGGCCAGGAAGCCCTGGCATCGGCTCTACAACTGGGACGCAAACGGACCGCAGCGCCGCGCCCTGGTCGATCCGAAGGAACAGCAACACGAACAGCGTCTGCGGACCACGCTCGAAGCTGAGCTCCTCTTCACTGCATTCCACCACATGGCCCGCGGCTTCGAGGGGCTGGGGGAGGGGCGAATCACCTATCGCCCTACGCCTGGCGCGAAGCCTGAGGTCGTGCTCGCCGCCGAAGCTGTGATCCGCATGCTCGGCGTGCGCCGCAGACACACGCGTGGCGACTACTATCACCCAGGTACTAAAGATGACCTGCCACCGAAAATCACGCGGCCCTACCTGTCGGCGATCGGGGTTTCGCTGGTCGAGGTAACGCGCGAACTGGTGGACGCCGGGGTGGGCATCCCGTCCGAATCGGGTTTGTTCCTCCGGCCGGAGGCCCTGTGTCTGCAGCCGCCGCCGTCGGACCTGTCCACCGTGTACCGCTGCCCGCGGTGCCGCGCGACCTTCCTCGCGGACTATCGCCATTGCCCGGATTGCCGCCCTTCTGGGAGACTACCCCCGCCCTCGCTGGGGCCCGAGCCGTTTGCGCGCGAGCAGGACTATTACCGCCGGTTGGCGACCGGATTCGATGGACGTCCCTTCCGTATGCGCTGCGAAGAGCTAACGGGCCAGACCGATCTTGACGACCGTCCTGGGCGCCAGCGCCGCTTCCAGGAGGTATTCGTCGGCGCCGAGAGCCCGCTCCCCGATGGCATCGACATCCTGAGCGTGACGACGACGATGGAGGCCGGTGTCGATATCGGTGGACTGAGCGCGGTGCTGTTGGCGAACATGCCGCCTCGGCGGTTCAACTACCAGCAGCGTGTGGGTCGCGCTGGCCGCCGCGGGAACCCGCTGTCGTACGCGGTGACCTTTTGCCGCGGACGCAGTCACGACAACTTCTACTTCCAGCGCCCAGAGTCCATCACCGGCGATCCTCCCCCGTCGCCCTATTTGGACACATCCAGCATGCCTATCTTTCGACGAGTTGTTGTGAAGGAAGCGCTACGGCAAGCGTTCGCCGCAGCCCGTGGTGCCCTTGGCGAGGACGCTCCGGATGGTCGCGACAGCGTGCACGGAGAGTTTGGTCGCGCCGAGCATTGGCCGATGTTCGAGCCGCATGTGCGGCAGTGGTTCGCCCGCGCCGAAGCCCGCTCGGAGCTGCTTGGGCTCACCGAGTCGCTCGCACGAGAAACGGCGTGGGACGGTGATGGTGGCATTGCCGACCGGTTCGAGCTCGTTAGCTACCTCTTGGACCATTTGCTCGACCAAATCACGTCCATTGCTGCTTCGCAGGAGTTCACGCAGGACGCTCTCAGTGAGCGACTGGCGAACCAGGGCCTGCTTCCCATGTTTGGCTTCCCCACGCGCGTTCGCCGCCTCCACGTGCGCTGGCCCCGACGCGGTGACTTTCCCGGGTTTCCCGGGAGTGTCGACCGCAATCTCGAGATCGCCATCTCCCAGTTCGCTCCGGGGTCGGAGACAGTGAAGGACAAGGCGGTGCACACCGCGGTGGGCGTGGCAGGATTCCTTCCCAGGCCTACACCCGGCGACCTTGAGTGCACGGATGGCTTCATCCCGCCGTCTCACGAAAGTAACCTGCGGCTTCTGGGGCTCTGTAGCAGATGTCAGGACGTCCGGCGGGGCGCGAGTGAGGGCGACCCGTGCCCCGTTTGTGGCGCAGGTCCAACCGAATACCGGGTGGTCGATGCGCGCGAGCCGAGGGAGTTCTTCACAGACTTCACCCCGCGTGACTTTGAGGGCTACTTCGAATGGGTCCCGCAATCGACCCGGCCCTCGCTCGCCGCCGGCGGAGAGTTGATGACGACCACGGCCCTGAACTGTCTCGTGCAGTCCGGCAGCGCGGTTGTGAGCGCTGTGAACGACAACGGCGGTGCAGGCGGCTTCGAGTTCCGAGCAGTGAAGTACTACCAGCAGGCGCGTCCAGGTGCCCTCGCCGTGGACGTTGCCAAAGATTCGCCGTTGAGAGTCGAAGGTCAGCCGCGACGCATAGCACTCCTGGCGGAACGAAAGACAGACGTGCTGGTCGCGGGCCTGAAAGCCTCGCCCGAGGGCGTGTTCGCTGACCCTGCGAGCGTGACGGGGCGCGCCGCGTGGTACTCATTCGCCTTCTTCCTGCGGCTCGCCGCTGGTGCGGAGCTCGATGTGGATGCGCTTGAGTTGCAGTGCGGTTTCCGCCCGATCGCCATGGGGCCGCGTCCCGCCGGCCAGGCGTTTCTCTCCGATACGCTAGAGAACGGCGCGGGGTATTGCCGTGCGCTCGGCGACTCGGTGCGCTTCGCCGCCATCGTCGCCCAGGCTGACCATACGGCACACGGCTCCGTCGCCGACCGCTGGCTCGCGCATGCTCCCGAATGCGACAGCTCTTGCAATCGCTGCCTGCGTGACTACCACAACCTCGCCTACAGCGGCCTGCTCGACTGGCGGCTCGCCCTCGATATGGCGCGGCTCGCCCTCGACGCGGCTGCAGTCCCCGACCTTTCCACTCCGTGGAGTGGCACCCTAAATCCCTGGACCAGGCTCGTCGAGGGCGATCGTGCCCCGGTGGCGGCCGCGCTTATGCGCCTAGGATACGAGGCGCCCGTCCGCGTAGGGGGGCTCAGCGCCTACAAACACCGCGCACAAGAGGCGGTGCGCATTGTCCGCCACCCCCTTTGGGAAGACGGGCATCCGGCTTGGCGCGACGCGTTCGCGGCGGCCCGGAAACGTTACCCGAACGCCAGCATAGACGCGGCGGACCCATTCATGGTTCTCCGACGCCCCTCTGACTTCGTTCCCGGTCACTAGGAGCCTGTCCAAGTAATGACAAGTAATGAAGAGGCAGGGGATGGGGAGCGTTGAGCGGTGGCAGGGAGGTGGCCGGCCGAGTGGCGGGTGTCCTAT
>JABRVX010000065.1 GCA_039961735.1 Fimbriimonadia bacterium | reverse complement strand
CCCATGCCGGGAACAGCCCATTCCGGACATCACCGGTCGGCTCGAGGAACTCGGGGCCGTAGACGTAGTTCGTGATCATTCCGGTCATTACCCAGTCCAGATCCTGCCGTCGCCAGTAGAGTCCCATCGAAACCCGCATTGTGGCAGCACCCCCGAAGCCCGGTGGGCTGTCGATGATCGCGGTGACGATCGCGACCTGACGTTCCGGCTGGTCGTTCACCGCATACACTCGCAGTGTCCCATCGCCGTAAGCGTCAGACATCTCGGGATGAGCGGTGCGACCGAGATGGCGCAACTGGTCGATGACGCCACTGACCGGCACGGTGCTCCCTTCTGACCTCCATCTGCCGACGGAAAAGCCCTCGAACGTATCGCCGACGTTGAAGCACTCGGGACCGCCGACCCGGGGCGGAACGTCGGTCGAGGTACAAGTTACGACCACAGTCCGCAGCCGGCTGACGACAAAATCGGTGTTCCCCTTGTTCAACTCTGCATCGAGTTGCCTGAGGAAGACCCAGAACGGGTCATCAACGTGGGCTGGCGTGGGGCTCGCAGTCGTCAATGAACACTCGGACGAGACTGAGGCATAGGCCACCTGCGTGTCGGACTGGCCCGCGCGCTGCGCGAACACGAGCACCACGAAGTCCTTGCGCTCGCGGCACCGCTCGCCAGACTCGAAGAGCCTCGGCGCAGCGTCGTGCGGTAACAAGAAGCTCGTGCGGCCGGCATCCACCGAGAACGCATACGCGACGGCGACCGATGGGTACCGGATCTCGACCCGGAACGAGTCAGCTGCCTGCCCGGTTTTCCAGCGAACGCACGTTTCTCCATCCTCGGATGTTGTGACGGCACTTCCAGATGGGTCGAAGGAATCCGGGCACGAAGCCTGGCCCACACCGCACGACAGATGGGCCGCGAACTGCCCGGCTGCGGAGCCGGTGCCGGAGATCCGCAGCTCCCGTCCGCCATTCCCCCGGCAGCCCCCGGCGTCATACGGAGCAAGGTCAGGCGGGATTCGCGTCTCCTCGGATACCGGGATGGCGGTGCTGGAGACAAGCTGGCCGGACTCATAGGTGTCGGCGGTCAGTACGGTCGGCTTGGCTCCCGGCTCGAAGACCAGACAACCTGGAACCGAGAGAGACAAGCGGATTCGCTGAGCGAGATCAAGCGGGCTGGCCGCCGCACAGGGTGCCGGCGTGGATTGGCTCGGTGGCGATTGGGATGCCGTTGGGCCGGGAGTGGCGGAGGGCTCGGGGGAGGCATCACACGCCAAGAGAGATGTCAACGCCAACAACGCCACGCCCAACGACGCGAGCCGAAACTTCAACTCCCTGCTCCCCGCATGGCACTCATTCTTCTCAAGACGCAGAGTCAGCCTCACAGGTTCCCCCTGAAGTAGTCGAGGACGCGGCGCTCCTGGTATTCCATGCCCTTGAGGTCGCGGGGCATGTGGCGCTCTTCCGGAAAGACCAGCAGGTCGTAGTCCTTGTCGGCGGCGGTGAGGGCGACGATGAGCCAGCACGTACAGGCCCCTTTCGGCGGGACGGATGCCATCAAGGACGAAGTCCATCTGGGCGACCCAGCTGCCGACTTCCTGCCCGAGCGTGATCGGCGTGGCGTCATGGAGATGCGTCCGGCCGACTTTGAGAATGCCGGCGAACTCCGCCGACTTCGCGGCGAGGGTATCGCGCAGCTTCTGGACCTTCGGGTACAGCTGGCGGTCGAGCTCTTCAACGACGGCGATCTGCATCGCGGTGGGGACCGTATCGTTCGAACTCTGGCCGCGATTGACGTCGTCGTTGGGGTGGATCGGCTTCTTCGAGCCCATTTCGCCGCCGGCTATCTCGATGGCGCGGTTCGAGATGACCTCGTTGGCGTTCATGTTCGACTGCGTGCCGGAGCCGGTCTGGAGTACGACGAGGGGGAAGTGCTCGATGAGCGCGAGCGAGATGACTTCGTCGGCGGCCCTGGCAATGAGGTCGGCCCTCTCTTGCGGGAGCTCGCCGAGATCGGCATTGGCGAGGGCGGCGCCCTCCTTGAGGATGCCGAGGGCGCGGACGACGGCGAGGGACATGGGGTAGCGCTCAACGGCCGAAAGGGAAGTTCTGGAGGGAGCGCTGCGCCTGGGCGCCCCAGTAGCGGGAGGCGTCGACCTCGATGGCGCCCATGGAGTCGGTTTCGGTACGGGTAGGCATGGTGTGAGTGTAGCGGGGGGAGCGGTGTTCGGGTGGGGCTCAGAATTGCGGTGGGACCAGGAAGGTCGAGCCCGGCTCGACGGCGTCGGGAGCGGTTTGGCCGCAGGCTCCTCCGAACGAGACAATGCCCACGGAGTCGAGGCGGAAGATGAATGCGCCGTTGCCCTGGAGGTTGGCGAAGATGACCTGCCGGTCAGCCCCCTCGACGGTTACGGCGTAGAGCCGGAAGTCCTGGGTAAGGGCCTGACGGAGGATCTGTTCGGCAGCGGCGGCGGTGATGTAGGTGGGTTGACACCCGCCAGTCGCGAGGACCTCGTGAGTCGTGCCCTGTGGTTCACTCGATGCGCACGGAAGGGAGGGGACCTGGTTCGGTGCATTGCTGCACGCGACCGGGACCGGGTGCAACAATGGCGCGAGTGCATCCGGGCTTCCGGCGAGGATCCCCGCGATCACTTTGTCTACGAGTTCATCTCCCGAGCGAATCGGAGTGGCCGTGGCGGAGGGGCTTGGGGACGGCTGAGCACTTTCCCGCGGACCATCGCTGTCGCACCCCCAGAAAGCGAGTGAGGTCGCAAGCACAGCGGCGCCGATCAGCCATCCGGGGAGACGGTCACCACATGGCATCGTATCGAGTGTTCCCTCCAATCAAGGCGACCCAGGTGTAGGGCGAATACGGGCCCGGGTATCCGGCACCAGGATCCACCGGTCCCGTCGAACAGTCGTCATTCGGGGGCGGTGTGCACTCGACATGATTGTCGTAGTAGTAGTCGGGCCCCTTTCCGTGCGTCTCGTACATCGCCCCCCAATTGTGGAAGGAGAACGTCTCGAGATGCGTATGGGCGCCAAAGGAACATCGGTGTTCCCCAACCTCCCACGATTCGTTGTAGTCCGCGCTCGGATAGACGGTCGCTTCCGCGGTGTAGTTCAGATAGGAGACAGTCGTTCCGGGGTTGGCGTTAATGTCGTCTCTCGTCCTCACCGCGTTCGGAAGGATCCACCCTGAGGCTCCCGTATGCTGCCATTGGTACTGATGGGCGAGGACCAGCCACCCCAGTTTGTTGAAGTTATACCCACCGGACGAGTCATACCACTCGAGCCAGAGGTCATACTTTTGCCACTGACACGCAGCGTGGCCGAGGTGATAGTTTCCTGACGCGGATACCTGGGCGTAGATCGACAGATTCGACCAGTTCGCCGGCGACTTCGAAGCACCGGCTGCCCATCCTGCCCAGTCGACAGCGAGAGCCGTGGACCCCGTCGCTGCGAAATCCAGAGCATAGTCGCCCCCATTGGCGCCTCGGCACCACCAATAGCGGCCGAGCGATGTCGACCAAGCACATCCGTCATGATAGCGACCCCCGGACGAGATGGTCCCGCCATTTGTCTTCCCAATGCGCAGCCAATGGTGTCCCGGGTTGTTGTTGTTGTGGTCCGGCTCCCCGGGGAACTCTTGTCCAGACCCGGACCGATAGTGTCCGGAGGTTGCGTCCACCATGCCGACTCCGAGCACGGTCGCGAGTAGAGCAACGAGGAACGCGTTAAACGCCCAATGTCGGTTGCGATTGTATAGTCTCACCTGCCACCCTCCTTGATCCCGCGAGACACAAGGGCACGGTCGATCTCCTGCGAAAGATTCCCGCGAACAGATACGGCCAGAGCGCGCAAGGTCGACTCGTTCGGCACTTGTTGCGGAGGCGGAGGCTGGGAGGGGCTGATGACCTCCGGTTCACGGATGTCAGGCATGTCGCCGAGGCGAGTGCAGACGGCCGAAATCTCGCCGTGGAGCGCCCTGAGGTCCGTAGAAACCACCTCCCGCGGTGCGATCTTGGCACACCGATCGAGTGCTGCTCGTAGCGCAACGCTCGGCTCCTGGACCACAAGGCATTTCTCTGCCTCACAGGCGGGGGTGTTTCCGGCGGTAGAGACCAGGAACGCGTCAATCTGCAGAGCCTCCGCAATGAGCTCGCCGTCGTGAGTTAGATCGGCTTTGGCGGTGCCGCGTGCGGTGGTCTGGAGCTGCAGGCCGCCGACCGCTGTCAGCAGCGCGCAACTGACCAGCCACGGTGCAAGGCGCTTCTTTCGGTCACTGGTGTGTCGCATGGGCCTCCTGCTCCTGAAGCTGGGCTCGGTTCAGCCGAGACTAAGCTCGCCGACCACCTCTCGTCTCGAACTCGCTATGCGTTTTTTCAAGCGTTTTCGAAGACTGTCCGATCGTTTTCGATCATCTCGTAGACCAAGGGCATACAGCAGGTCAGGTGTTCGCGCGCCCAGACCCTTAGCTTTTCATGCTCGTGAGGAACTTCGGTGAACTCGAACACGCGATGGCTGAGTTCGGCGACATGCCGCCTGATGGTGGCTGCGGAGACACCGATTAGCGACGCCGCCTCTTCACTGCGGTAACCCTGGATGAGGAGTGCGAGAATCCGGGCCTCAGGCGGGCTAATCGCTCGACAATGGCGATCAACGATCTGCCGCCACAGATCCGCAGG
>JABRVX010000064.1 GCA_039961735.1 Fimbriimonadia bacterium | reverse complement strand
CTGAGCCTGTCGAAGCGTGACCTCGCCTGCCGCCACCCTGTCATCTCTTGCCACAACGCTCGCGGCGCACGATTGCACGCTTCGACAAGCTCAGCGTGACTTATAATGAATGGTCGCACGCCCCGACATGGACGCCCTGGGCCGCGCTTCGACAGGCTCAGCGTGACGGGAGGGGAGTCCCCGGCAGGTACGCACTGCGCACCCCACACTCGACCCGGCGGAGGGCTCTTCCCGCGGAATCGGCTCGTGAACGTGGCATCGCCGTCCCGGCGATGATGCACATCCGGCGGGACGGTGGTAGGAGCCAGTGCATGCAGTACCGAACCCATCCGGGAGACCAGGAGGGACACCGGTGGAGAGAATCTGGGCGCCGTGGAGGCTGGAATACGTGGAGGTCGCGGCAGAGCAGCACGGCTGCATCTTCTGCGAAAAGCCAGCGGCTCAAGCGGACGAGGAAAACCTAATCCTGTTCCGCGGAAAGACCGCGTTCGTCATCCTCAACCTGTACCCCTACTCCAACGGACACCTAATGGTAGCTCCCTACAAGCACGCGGCCTCGTTGACCGAGTTGAGCGAGCCGGAGCTTCTGGAGTTGATAACCCTGACCCGGGACGCCACCGAGTGGCTGAAGCGCGCCTATCACCCCAGCGGCATGAACATCGGGATGAACCTGGGGCGCGTCGCAGGGGCGGGCATCGAGGGCCACATCCACATGCACGTGGTGCCCCGATGGGCTGGAGACACGAACTTCATGGCAGTCTTGGGGGACACCCGCGTCATTCCAGAGGGACTGCGCAGGAGCTATGAGAGGCTGAAGGAGGCCATCGGTGAGTGACCTTTTCTCGACGGCAGCGGTGAACATGAACCCGGAGGACGAGCTGAGCGCCCTGGCAGCCAAGGCCGCAACCTGCACCGCCTGTCGCCTAGCCGACACCAGGCAGAACGTGGTATTCGGTGAGGGCAATCCCCGAAGCCCACTGGTGCTGGTGGGAGAGGGCCCGGGCGAGCATGAGGACGCCAGCGGTAGGCCGTTCGTAGGCCGGGCAGGAGCATGTCTGGACAAGGCGCTAAACTCCTTCGGGGTTTCCAGAAGCGACGTATACATTTGTAACATCGTGAAGTGCCGGGCATTCACGCTGGAGAACGGGCGAGCGCAGAACCGAGCCCCCGAAGCCGACGAGGTGCAAGCGTGTTCCCGGTGGCTCGATGCGCAGCTCGCAGCCATCCGACCCCGCGTCATCTGCTGTTTGGGAGGCCCCGCTGCAAAGGTCATCATAGACCGTGGGTTCAAGATCACCGAGATGCGGGGGGGGTTTTATGCGTGCCGTTGGGCACCGTGGGCTACTGCAGCACTCCACCCGGCCTACGTTCTCCGACGCATGAACGAGGGCTTCGCCGACGCAGAGCAGCAGTTGCGCGAGGACCTTCAGCGCGCCTGGGAGAGAGCCCATGCTCCCGTCGAGGCGCCGCCTGCCGAGACTGGCCAGATGACGTTGTTTTAGTAGTGATCCGGATCGGCTTTCCATCCCTGGCCTGGGAACTCCCATGTAAGCCAAACGCAAGTTTCGACTAGCATCACGCGACCACGCAAGACGTCGGGAGACCGTAACATCGGACAGCTTACACGAGAGCCTCCGGTACTGAGCGGATCGGCATGCATCCCGACCAGCACGTCGTACTCGACGGCCCCGACATCGGGGTTCTCGAAGCCTCGGTACGCGAGCTGGAGTGCCACTGCAGGCTGCTCGACGGAAGGGACGCTTAGATAGCGGATCGGCATTGGCATTCTCATCCCGCTCGCGCTCCATGATTTTCGTCCAATCCTTAGATAACACTAACCGCGCCTGAACTTCGATCCCGGTACGCTTCCGACCGATAGTGTGCTCCTATTCCTGCATGCTATGCCTGACCCGGGTGGCCTAACCTGATTGCGAAAGGAAGGATAGACGGAATGCATCATCGAGCATGGGGGACGCTGGCACTGGCTGTGCTTCTAGTCCCTAACGCCATCGCCACCGTAGTCACTGTCGAGGCATTCAACAACGCGACGATTCAGCCGGCCGGCCCGCGCAGTGGCCCGAACGGCAAGAACTTCTTCAACATCGAGGGTTCGGATAACGGCAACTTCTCTTCGTGGGGTGCCGCCGACTTCAACAACGCCGACTTTGGGATCAGCGTAGCCAATCCGGCAGACCTGATCATTCACGGTCTGTGGCTGGAGTGCACCCAGTCCAACGCGTCGTTCACCAAGGATGGTCCCATCCGAATCTACCTGGTGGAGGATGCGACCACGAGCATCGAGCCCGGGATTTCCCCGTTCGTGTTCCTCTCGAGTGATATTCCCGAGGGTCTGGGCGGCCAGTTCCCGGTCAAGTACCATCTCACCGATGGTTATTTCACCAAAGTGGCTAACGGCTTTGTGGACGTGTTCGACCTCTACAGCGGTCTGGATTCGGCTACCAAGGACGTGATCAAGGGCAAGCTCATCTCGCCCCCGACTGCCCCGTTCCGCCTAGTCATCACTCCTCTCGCAAATGACACGGCGGCCACTTGGGCGGGGTTCAGCAACTCCAGTTATGCGGGTCCGACGCTGGTCGTTGACTACAGCATCGTCCCCGAGCCGTCGGCTCTGATCGCCTTGACTGTGGGTGTCGCCGGTTTGCTCGCGCGTAGGCGCCGCGCCTAGCCGCCATCACCCACACGCGCCCCGGGTCCTCCGCCCCGGGGCGCCGTTGTTTGTGCTTGGGGCTGACGCGGCGGATCATGGCAAGGATTGTGCAGAGAGACGCAGATCAAAAGGGAGAAAAGTCGGCAGTGCTCGTCCATCTCGTACTCGCCGCGTGCCTGGCCACGCCACCTACCACGGTTGCACGCCACGTCGCCTATGAGGTCCGAAAGGTCTCAGGCGTCTGGTGCCATGTAGTACGAGTGAACCTCAACGCTCCGGGAATCAAGGTCACTGGCGTCGTCTCGCGGTCCATCGGCGTTCTCGAGAGTGCCGACAGCTTGGTGAACCGCGCAAAGCCTACGGTAGCGATCTCGGGGACCTTCCACGGCACGATCCTAAAGCGGCCAATCGGCGACATCGTGATAGACGGCTCTGCTGCTTACCGAGGCCACTTCCCCAGTTGCCTTGCCGTGGACTGGTACAACCGCGCGGAAGTTATCACGCCGAAGCTAGGAAAGATAGTGGATTGGAGCAACTACGAGTTCGCTCTCGGCGGCTTGATCCGGCTCATGCGGGCGGGAAAAGTGGCTCCAGAAGTCGGGCACAACACCCAGCACGTCTTGAAGCCCAGCCCTCGCGCAGCCGTAGGGATCACGCCCCAGAACAAGCTAGTGATGGTGGCGACACGACAAAACGTGACACTTTCGGGCATCGGTGGCATTCTAAAGAGCTTGGGTGCGCGCGAGGCAGTGTGCTTGGACGGAGGGTCCTCGACCTCGCTCTACTACCGAGGCAAGATGTTGATCCGACCGACGCGGGCGTTGACGAACCTGCTCATTGTGTACGAGGATCCGGTCCAGTACGAGGCTCGGAGAACGGTCTTGGCGCCCAACGCGAAAAAAACGGCCCGGCTCTAGTCCGGGCCGAGAGATAAAGAGCACTGCGCGATCCGCGGTTCTCGGGGCCCGATGGAGTCGATCCTCGGGCCTCCGATGCTTCTCAGACCGAGGAAGCGGACATAATGTTCCGTGCCTTCCCCGATGATTCACGAGTACTCTCGCTGCTGGGCCGAGGTGGATCTCGACAACCTTCGGCACAACTTACGGACGCTGCGCGGCCTGCTCGCGCCCGGTGCCAAGCACTGCTTCGTGATCAAGGCCGACGGCTACGGTCATGGCCTGCTGCCGGTGGCTCAGTGCGCCGTGAACGAGGGTGTGGAGTGGCTTGCGGTCGCCACGGTGTCGGAGGGTATCGCGCTGCGGCAGGCCGGCATCTCCTGCCCCATCCTCGTCCTCGCGCCCATTCTATCGCTGGACTGCGACGTGCTCGTGCGCTACGACCTGCGAAATCTGGTGGAGGAACTTGCCGCGGCCCAGGCGCTGGCCGTGGCCGCCCGAAGGCAGGGACGAAGCGTGCGCGTGCATCTCAAAGTGGATACGGGGATGGCCCGCTTCGGAGCGCAGCCCGAAGAGGCAGTGGACCTCGCCTGCAGCATCGCCGACATCCCTTGCCTGGTGTTGGAAGGGATCGCAACCCACTTCAGCAGTTGTGCGGTCGACTTGCCTTACACCCACAAGCAGTACGAGGGATTCATCCGCATCGTGGAGGAACTGGAGCGGCGTGGTCTCCATGTTCCTCTGCTGCACTGTGCCAACAGCGCCGCGCTGATACGCATGCCGAAGCACGTGCAGCACGCTCTGGTGCGAAGCGGGCTGCTGGCCTTCGGCATTCGCAACGTGCCCTGCCCCGACGTGGACCTGCGTCCGGTACTGACCTGGCGTACACGCATCATGGCGCTGCGTGAGATACCTGCAGGTAGACGCGTGGGCTATGGGGGTACGTGGACCACCGAGAAGCGGACCCGCATCGCCACGCTGGGAACGGGCTACGCAGACGGCTACCCGCGCGAGCTGAGCAACAAGGGTTGCGTGTTGATTCACGGGCAAGAGGCGCCCATCCGCGGCATCGTATGCATGGATCAGACAATGGTGGACGTCACTCGCATTCCAGAGGCCCGCGTGGGCGACGTCGTTGGGCTGGTAGAAGGACCTATCACGGCCGAGCGCCTGGCTGAATGGGTCGGTACGACCCCGCACGAAATCCCTTGCCGCCTCACCGGGCGCGTTCCCCGCATTTACCTGAACGAGTAGGCCGCCCTACCCGAGCAATCCGCCGTCCGTTTCCTCGTCCTTCCCCGTGCTGGCGGTCTTCAGCTGCATTCCTTCAACCCTCACAGGTCGAGGCCGAAACCGCCGAGCGGCGGAGGCATCGCAGAGACTCCTACTTCAGGTTCTCCGGGTTGAGAGGTTGTAGCTCGGGGAGGACGAAGGTGCCGTCCTTGCGCACCAGCACATCGTCGAAGAATATCTCGCCGCCACCGTAGTCGTCCCTCTGGATACACACGAAGTCCCAGTGGACAGACGACCTGTTCCCATTGTCCGCCTCGTCGTAAGCATTCCCGGGCGTCAGGTGGAATGAGCCGGCGATCTTCTCGTCGAACAGCGTGTCCTTCATCGGGTGGAGCACATACGGGTTGAAGCCGATAGCGAACTCGCCGAAATACCTGGCGCCCTCGTCGGTATCCAGAATAGAGTTGAGTTTGTCCGACTTGGCCTGCGCCTCGGCCTCCACCACCTTGCCATCTTTCACCACCAGCCGGACACCCGAGAACACGGTCCCGTCTCGCAGACTCTCCGTATTGAATGTGATGACGCCGTTTCCGGACTCCTTCACGGGCGCGGTAAAGATTTCGCCGTCCGGGATGTTCATCTCGCCGCAGCAGGGCACACATGGGATGTCCTTGATGCTGAACGTGAGGTCCGTGCCCGGTCCGACCAGCCGCACACGGTCGGTCCTGGACATCAGTTCCTGGAGCGGCTCGACCGCCTTGGCCATCTTGGCGTAATCCGCAGTACACACCTCGAAGTAGAAGTCCTCGAAAGCCTCAGTGCTCATGCCGGCTTGCTGGGCCATGCTGGGGGAAGGCCAACGGAGCACCACCCACTTGGTCTTCGACACTCGCGTCTGGAAATGTACCGGTTGTGCGTAATGGGTCAACCACATCTTGAGCTTGTCGTCAGGCACGTCGGAGCTCTCGGCATAGTTGTGACCACCCCGGAGTCCCACGTAAGCCTGCATGTGTTCCATCCGCGCCCTGTCCCACTCAGCCTGCGCCTCGACTACGCTCTCATTCACTCCCAACAGGAACCGCCGCTGCACGATGGCGTGGTACGTATCGACGAATACGTTCGCGCCCGCTTCCTGCGCCACGCGCACTAATTCCGCCGTACAGTCGGGCGGAATGTCGAACGCCTCCACCAGCAGGTTCTCGCCGGGCTGAAGCCGGGTCGAGTGTCGGACCAGCAGCTGCGCTAGCCTAGTCATCCTCGGGTCTTTCATCCTCACTCCTCCCTTTCCGCGGATTCTACCGGCGAGGCGGAGCGGTCGAGCGTGGAACCCCCGTCCTTGGACCCTATGCGCGTTCGTGGAACACTGACCTGCCTGCCGCGGCTCCCCCTGCCTCGGGCGCCGTATACGAGCAGGAATGCCGGGTTCCACATCAACCCGAAAACCCAGTGCAGGTTTTGGTCACTCCGGCAGCCTACCTGTCCGAAAATCCTGGGCGAAGGTAGGGACAGGATGTCCGGACCATGATCGAACAGGGAGGTCGTAGGTATGCCACGCTTTGCCTATAGCGCGGTGGACCCCGCAGGACGCAACGTCCGAGGCGTAATCGAAGCCGACTCGGAGGAGCTAGTCCTAAGCCGTCTGCACGAGCAGCAGATGCATGTGACCAGCGTCAAGCTGGTAAGAGGTGGAGCGGGCGCCCGCAGCGCCCTCCTAAAGCCAAAGAAGCCCAAACTAACGTCGCTCGTGATCTTTTCGCGTCAGTTCGCCACCATGATTGACGCAGGCATCCCCATTCTCCGCTGCCTCGATATCCTAGCAGGGCAGATGAAGGATCCGGCTCTACGCGATTCCCTCAACCAGGTACGCGCAGACGTGAAGGGCGGTCAGTCACTGAACGAGGCGATGGCGAAGCACCCAATGGTGTTCAACCGCCTGTACGTCAACATGATCCGCGCTGCCGAGGTGGGAGGCATCCTAGACACCATCTTGGACAGGCTTGCACAGTTCCTCGAGTCGGAGATGGAGATCCGCACCAAGATCAAGTCCGCCATGATGTATCCGGTGATGGTACTGATAGCATCCGGCGTGATGTTGTTCGCGCTGTTCAGCTTCGTGCTGCCTAAGTTCAAGGACATCTTCGCCGGTATGGACGTAGAGTTGCCAGCTGTCACCGCTGCGTTGTTCGCCATGGGTGATTTCATGAAGGCGTTCTGGTGGGTGATCATAGGCGCAGGGATTGGCATGTTCGTGGCGATGAAGTTCTATGGGCGAACGCAGAGAGGGCGCTACCAGTTCGACTACCTTAAGCTCCGCATGCCCATCGTAGGCGAACTGAGCCTCAAGATGTCCCTCGCGAGATTCGCAAGGACGTTCGGCACGCTCATCGCCAGTGGCGTCCCGATGATGCGCTCACTGGAGATCGTCGGCGAGACCACTGGCAACGCGGTTCTCGCAGGTGCGATCGAAGTGGCACGAGGAAGCATCCGTGAGGGCAAGCAACTGAGTGCACCACTCGCTGCTAGCGGGCTTTTCCCTGCCATGGTTACTCAGATGATAGACGTCGGTGAAGAAAGCGGGCGTCTCAACGAGATGTTGATCAAAGTATCGGACTTCTATGATACCGAGGTATCGCAAGCCGTCAAAGGTCTCACCTCGATGATCGAGCCGTTACTCATCGTGTTCATGGGTGGCATTGTCGGCTTCATCGCTATCTCGGTGATGACACCTATCTTCAAGCTGGTCAACTCGGTTCAATAGCGACCTGTCACAGCTCAGGCGTGCATAGGATGTGCGCGCCGAGGCCCAACAGACCCCGGGGAACCGGGGGACCAAGGAGGAACATCACGTTGGGAGATTGCGCTCGAATCAGGCTGGAGCCTGAAGAAATGGTAGCGCTGTATTCACGGACTAAGGAGCCCGACCTGAGGGACGCCGTGACCCTGCACTACGCCGGGATGGTAGAACGCATCGCGCGCCGCTTCGCGGGGTCATCGGAACCGATCGAGGACCTGGCGCAGGTCGGTTTCATCGGCCTACTCAACGCACTGGAGCTGTTCGACCCTAGCAAGGGGGTCAAGTTCTCCACCTACGCAACACACTTAGTCGCAGGGGAGATCAAACACCACTTGCGTGACAAGGGGAAGATCATCAAGGAGCCGGCATGGCTGCAGGAACTGAACCAGCGGATCAACCGTATCACCCAGTCTCTCGCGCAGGAGTTGGGACGTCAGCCCACGGCCGCAGAGATCGCTGCGAACATGCGCATGACCGAAGAGGCGATCACCGAGGTGCTGATGACGCGGGACGTGTTCAAGGTGCTCTCGATTGACGGTGCGACCGAGGAAGACGACGGCGACAAACCTTACGACCTGGACAAGATGGAGTCTCAGGAAGAGGCTACGTTCCAGCTTCCCATCGAGGACAAGATGATCCTCGAAACCGCCGTGATTCACCTCAAAGAGGTGGAGCAGAAGGTGATCCATCTCTTTTTCTATGACGGTCTCAACCAAACGGAAATCGCCGCCACGCTCGACATCTCTTGCAACTACGTATCACACATCCTAAGGCACTCCGTCCAGAAACTGCGGAAGATACTGGTCACCGAGGACATCAAGGATCGTCAACTGCGTATACGTTATGCGCCCGACTGTGAGAGCGACGTGATGGATGACCAGACCGGTCTCTACGGACCCGATTACTTCCGTTCGCGGTTATCCGAGGAGATCCAGCGTGCGTCGCTCGACGGGTCCAAGATGTCGGTGATTATCGTGCGCTTCCACGGTCTAGAGCAACTACGCAGTTTCTATGGGGATATGACGGTTGGGGAGTTCCTCACCCAAGCTGGGTCCGTCATCCGAGCCAACATCCGTAAGCTCGACGTGCTCTGTCGCGCAGATGAGTTCGCGTTCGGGGTGGTTCTGCCTCACGTGGACCGACTGCGCGTGGATATTGGTGACCTCCTCGAGGAGAAGCTGGCCGAGTGGATTAACCGCCTCTTCTCCGCGAAGGGCCAGGTCGGATTCTACGTGGGCTGTGCGGACTTCCCAGACGATGGCTCGACCCTTCGAGAACTCCTCGCCGCCGCCTTGCGCTCGGCAGACAGGCACGACACCGCATTGCATCAGGCTGCTTAACAGACGAAACCTGGATGGCAGGGCCGCGCCCAGCCGCGCGGTCCTATCTTCTTGTCTTCTTCACGAACCCGAAGGATGCCGGCACCCATCCCATGCGAGGCCAGAACCGGCTAGAAAGGGGGTTCCACGGACAGTACACCAGTTCCCACCGCTGCGCACCCCTTTTGGCTAGCTCTGCAGCCAGGGCGAGACATAGCGCCCCACCCACGCCCCTGCCTCTGTGCTTCTCGGTGGTGCCCACGGACCTCAGGAAACCAATACGAGCCTCCGGTAGCAGCAGAGACGGCCTAAGCATCGCATACCCTACTCGTCCATCGGCAACTGCGATCACTTCGCCAGCTTCCTCGGCATAAAGCGAGACGCCGTTCGCGTCGCGGATCACCTCCTCACAGCCCTTGAGCTGGCGCTCACGCGCGTTGGGGTAGTCCGTGCGCTGAGACGGCGCGCACTCTGCGTGGTAACGTAGCTCCTCCAAATGGCAGTCCACTATGCGGCTCCCGTCTCCCGGCTGCGCCACCCGGATCTCGACTCCCGGCGGCGGCGCTGGGAGTTCGCCGAGAGGCTGAGTGCGTACACAGTGCGCATAGGCGGGCTCGAAGCCGTGACGGGCAACCAACGCTGCGGTCTCCGCATCACAGACATGGAAACACACATAGGTGGCCTCGACCTTTCGTTCCTTCGCAGCTTCGTCCATCGCCTCGAATAACTCAGGAGCATCACAACTGTCGGTCGGCCGAAGCCACGCGACGTTCCACACGAGGCTCGACCGAAACACGATCTCCTGAGCAGGGTCGTCTTTTCGAAGGTTCCAAGTGATGCCCTGGGCGATGGCACGCCAGCCCGCGGCGTCGCGAAGTGCAAGGGCGAGCCCTCCCTCGTCCACGGACCGCAAGATCTGCGATTCGAAGTACTCGGTCAGCTCTGGGAGCACAACGAGGCGAGGGTCACGGGCGGAGAGCATCGACGCGTGGACCGTCCACTCCACCGCCGGCTCACGGGCCTGTCGCGCCGTGATCCGGACCAGTTCCATATTATGCCAGCGCCTTGCGCAGCAGGTTCTCCCCCTCGGCGGCAAGGCGGGCGGCCACCGCCGGCTCTTCGGCCTCTGCGTAGATGCGCACCACCGGCTCGGTTCCCGACGCACGCAGCATCAGGAAGCGCCCACCTTCGAGTTCGAACAGAATGCCATCCATCCGATTGGTCTCGAGCACTCCGAAACCACCCACTTCGGCGAGACTCAGCCCGTTCACGACATCTTTGAGCGCTGCCATCTCCGAGCGCTGGAACTGCGCGTCAATCCGGTGATACCAGTGCGGCCCGACTTCCGCAAACACCTCGTCCACTAGCTGGCTCAGCGACTTGCCGCTCATCACGATGGCCTCCATCAGCAGCAGAGCCATCAGCATCGCATCACGCTCTGGTAGGTTCTGCGTAACGCCCATGCCACCCGACTCTTCGCCTCCCATGAGCACTCCGCCCTCCAGCATCTTCTCGACGATGTGCTTAAAGCCGACGGGCGTTACGTAACAACGGACGCCATAGCGGGCGGCCAACTTGTCAATCATCCTGGTGGTGGTAAGCGTCTTCACCACGTCCCCATCCAGCCCCCGCCGCTCGCGAAGATGTTTAAAGGCAATGGCGAAGATGCGATGGCTGTCCACGAAGGAACCCCGCTCGTCAATCGCGGCCAACCTATCGGCGTCCCCATCGAACGCGATGCCCAGGTCCCTGCCCTTCGCGGTCTCGACAAGCGGCCCCAGCATCTCGAAGATGGGCTCGGGGTGAATGCCAGGGAAGATTGGATTACGCTCTTCGCGTATCGCGACGATGTCCATCTTCGGCAGAAGGCGCGCGAAGTTGCCCGCACCCGCCCCGTACATTGCGTCGAAGGCGAGACGTAATCCCGAGGCCTGGATCCGATCCACGTCCACCTGTCGCCCGAGCCGGTCGAAGTATGCGGGCACGAAGTCAACAACCTCGGTGGTCCCGCTTGCCGCCCCGTGGGGATCGCCTTGATAGAGCTTCTTCTCGATAGCGTCGGTGATCTCGGTGATCGCCGCGCCGCCGTAGTAAGGCTTGAACTTCAGACCGTGGAAGATGCCGGGGTTGTGGCTCGCGGTGAAGACGCATGCACCCTGTGCCTGGTGCGCCAGCACTCCGGCGGACAGCGCCGGAGTCGCTGTCGGTTTGTCGTTCAGCACCACGTCGAAGCCGAAGGAGTTGAGCGTCCGGGCGCACGCTTCGGCAAACTGCTCGGACATCATGCGGCAATCGTGGCCCACTACGACTAGCCGCTTGCCAGGGGGATTCGCCTCCAGAAGGTACCGGGCGGTCGCCGCCGCCACTATCTCGACATTCGCAATGGTGAAATCGTCTGCAATGACACCGCGCCACCCCTCGGTGCCGAACTTGATCCTCATGCTGTCTCCCGGAATGATGTTATGCGCGCCTGCGCCGGCTGGACAGGATGTTCAGCCGCTCGCGGTACTTGTTGATAGTTCTACGAGCGACCTCGATACCCTGCTCTTTTAACATCTTGGAGATGCGTTCGTCGCTGAGAGGGCAACCTGGGTTTTCGTGCCTGAGAATCTCTTCGATTGCCTTCTGCACACGGAGCGCGGGCTTGAAGAATACTTCGAAAGGCACCACTTCCTGGCTTGGGAGCTGCACGAACTTCCCCATCGTGGCGCGTGAGACCGTGCTTTCGTGCACGCCGATCTCACGGGCAAGTTGCATGCGTGTGAGTGGGCGCAGGAAGCGATACGAGCCGGTGGCGATGAACCCGGATTGCGTCTGCAGCAGATAGTCCACGATACGACGCACCGTGCGACGGCGCTGCTGAATGCTCGCGATGAAGTTCTGGGCGCGGTCCACATACTGCACCACGTGCGAACGCTCGTCACTGGACAGGCGGTCCCGTTGCTGGTGGAGGCGGCGATAGCGCTCATTGATGGTCAAGGCGGAGGGATCGAACCCGCGTATCTCCACCTCATAGCCGTTGTCGGTCCGGCGGATGACGACGTCGGGCGTCACACTCGGTGCAGGCGACGGCGAGAAGTGGTCCCACTCGGCTCGAAACGCCTCGCCGGGAAACGGGTTGAGGTGCGCGACCATAGATGCGGCGGCCTGAACCACGAAGGGGCGCGCCCCATAGCGCCGACCGATCCGGGAGTAGCGTTGTTTGGTGAATTCCTCCCAGCAGTCGGCGACCATGTGCAAGGCGAGGTCGCGGACCGGCTCCGAGGGCATCTGCCTGAGCTGGATCAGCAGGCACTCGCGAAGGTCCCTGGCCCCCACTCCAGCCGGCTCACACTGCTGCAGCTTCTCCAGCACCTCCTCGACGTCTTCCATAGTAGCGTCGAAGCTAAGCGCCAGTTCTTCCACCTGCATGTCCAAATAGCCGCGGTCGTTGACCGCATCCACGACGTTCGCGCCAAGTGCGTGGAGCCGCTCTGGAAGCATGGGAAGGAGCTGAGCGCGGAGGTGATCCGCCAGCGACACCGGGGCCACGACGAAGTCCGTCCAGTCCTGGCTGTCGTCGGGGTCGTAGGGCTTGGTCGGGACGGTATCCTCCGCGAAGGAGTAGCGCGCCCCCGCCCGCAGCAGCAACTGGTCGGCGATGGTGTCCTCGTCGAGGGGCTCCTGCTCTTGCTCCATAACCTCCAGAGCAGGGTTTTCGGCCAGCTCCGCCTCGACGGCCTGCTCCAGCTCGACCTGGGTCATCTGCAAGAGGGTGCTGGTAAGCACCAGCTTGGGGTCCACACGGGTAGAAACCTGAACTTCGGCTCGCTGCGAGTTCTGCAAGGGCTCGTGCTCCTTTCCCGAACAGCCGCAAGTACATACTTGCACAGATCGTATGCCCTTTCTTGGCACGAGGCTAATATCGTGCTTTGCCGGTTTGGCGAGAGCGAATGCTAGAATCACCGGGTCGGGAGGCGCAGATGGCCCTGAGTATCGAACAGGTACGTCACATTGCTAAGTTGGCTAGGCTACAGATGACAGAAGAAGAGATGGAGGCGATGCTTCCGCACCTGCAGGAGATGGTGGATCGGTTCGGTCGTCTCAGCCAGGTAGACACCGAGGGCCTCGAGCCAACCTCGCATTCTGCACCACTGGAAAACGTCTGGCGAGAAGACGAACCATCTCCGCAAGGGGAGCCTTCCGCCATCCTAAAAGGTGCTGCCGAAGCCCGTAACGGTCTGTTCCTGGTTCCAGCCATCCTGACACAGGACGAAGCATGAACCTCTGGGAACTGCCTGCCCACCGACTGGCCGCAATGCTACAGAGACGTGAGGTCTCCGTGCTGGAAGTCGCCGAAGCCTTCCTTCAGCGTACCGAGTGCCTCGACGAGAGGCTCGGCACTTTCACCTTTCTCGACCCAGACGAGGTGCGAAGCCAGGCGGTCGAGGCACAGAGACGACTGGATGCCGGAGAGCGCCCCACCCTCCTGGGAGTCCCAGTGGCGATCAAAGACAACATCTGCGTGAAGGACGAGCCGACGACTTGCGCCTCGAGGATCCTGAGCGGGTACCGACCGCCCTATGATGCGACCGTTGTGGAGAAACTGCGAGCCGCGGGGGCTGTCCTGTTCGGCAAAGCGAACTGCGACGAGTTCGCGATGGGCTCAAGCACTGAGAGCTCGGCATGGCAACCCACCCGGAACCCTTGGGACCTCGATCGTGTTCCCGGCGGGTCGAGCGGCGGTTCCGCAGCCGCGGTGGCAGCAGGCTTGGTGCCTTTGGCACTCGGTTCCGACACGGGCGGCTCCGTTCGGCAGCCTGCAGCGATGTGCGGCGTCGTGGGTTTGAAGCCGACGTACGGCCGGGTCAGTCGCTACGGCTTGGTAGCTTTCAGCAGCTCTCTGGACCAGATCGGCCCGCTCGCGCGCGAGGTGCAGGACGCAGCGATGCTTTTCGAGGCGATTGCGGGCTATGACAGACGAGACGCGACGAGTGTGGACACCGAGGTGCCCAGGGTCACGCTCGATCCTGACGACGCTCTTCGCGGTCGGCGCATCGGCCTGCCCAGCGAGTTCCTGGGAGAAGGCGTGGACCCGGCTGTGGCGGAGGTTGTGCGAACCGCTGTAAGCGCGCTGGGGGATGCAGGGGCCATCGTCGAGGAGACGAGCGTTCCCAGCGTGCAATACGGTGTAGAGACGTATTACATCATTGCGCCTGCCGAGGCATCCTCCAACTTGGCGCGCTACGACGGCATCCGATACGGACACCGGGCGGAAGGGAATGCGGGCCACGTCGGCCTGGTCGAGCAGACGCGCGAGGAAGGCTTCGGACCCGAAGTGAAACGGCGTATCCTGTTAGGTACGTACGCGTTGTCAGCGGGTTACTACGACGCCTACTACCTGAAAGCCCAGAAGGTGCGAACACGGATGCGACACGAGTTCGAGGAGCGGCTCCGAACCTATGATTACCTCATGGGTCCGACCAGCCCCATCGTGGCGTTCGGGATCGGGGAGCTGCAGGATGACCTGCTGGCGATGAAGATGGCGGACATCCTGACGATACCGGCGAACCTCGCGGGCCTGGCGGCAATCAGCGTGCCATGTGGCTTTGCCCATGGGCTGCCCGTGGGCCTTCAGTTCATCTCGCGACCCTTCGACGAGGCGGGGCTGCTGCGAGTGGCCCACGCTTATGAGCAGCGGACGGAGTGGCACCGACTGCGACCACCGGAGCCGGCGGCAGCATGAGTGAGCGAGAACGAGCAGAGCTGAAGCTGTTTCTTCGCACGCTGGGCCGGCCTGGGCCGATTGTTCTGGGGCTCGCCCTAACACTCTTGCCCGCTAGCTGCATCGTGCCCATGGTGGCAGTTCAGATGGGAGGCTCCATCGTCGCGCTACTGGTCCCTCTCGCCCTTGGTTTCTCTGGATGGACACTGAGCGCACTGCTGAGCCGAGGGAACTACCGCTTCCGAAGCCTTCACTACAAGGAGCTGTGGGATAGAGTGCAGGACCGTGTGAGGCGCTTCGAGCGAGCCTACCGGAAGAGCCCACGCGTTCTGAAGCAGACCCTCAGCGAGACGCCCGATTCCGTGCACCGCCTGGTAGACGCGATGTACCTCGCCCTTCTCCGAGCCGACGCGGTGCGTCACATGCTGGAGGGGCTCGAGCCGAGGGACGTGCCGGTACGAGGCATCCGCATCGAGCCGCCTGCGTTGGACGAGCAGGCGCGGACTCTCTACGACCTCGCACGCAAAAGCCGAAGCGACTACCGTGAGCAATACCAGAGGATGCTCGCGGGCGTCGAGCGCACCGAAGCACAGGTGGACCTGCTCGTCAGCTCCCTGGACAACCTCCGCTTGCGGCTCCTGGACCACCGTGTCACTGGTGCGAAGGTCGAAATGCCCTCGGACGAGTTGATCCAGAGCCTTCAGCGACACCAGTCGGAGTTAACCGCACTGGAGAAAGCTGTAGACGAGGTGGACTTGCTTACTCGGTAAAGCTCGGTCTCCCGATTGCCCATAAGTAGATTAGATAGCCATCGAGGAGAGACGCCCGAATGTCCGAGTCCGACGCCCAGCCCTTCGTGAGCGTGGTGCTTCCGGCGCGCAACGAAGAGCGGTTCATCGAGTCCTGCCTGCGGTCGCTGCTGTGCTCCGACTATCCGGCAGAGCGGATGGAGATTATCGTGGCGAACGGTGCCAGTGAAGACCGTACCGCAGAGATCGTGTCTCGCGTGGCCACCGAGGACCCGCGAATAAGGCTGATGGAGAACCCCAATCGAACGGTTCCCTATGCGATGAACCTGTGCATACGCGCGGCCCGCGGAGAGATTATCGTGCGCGTGGACGCTCACGCTATGTATCCGTCGGACTACATTGCCCGTTCGGTCGAGACCCTGCGGAGGACAGGGGCGTGGAATGTCGGTGGAGTGTGGGTGACACGGCCCGGCGGGCGGGGTGCTTGGGCGAGAGCGATCTCGCTTGCTCTCGCCCACGGCTTCGGCGTTGGGGGCTCGGCCTACCGAACCGGCGCGAAGTCGGGCTGGGTGGACACGGTGCCTTTCGGAGCCTTCCGCCGCGAGGCGTTCGAGAAGGCCGGCCTTTACCGCGAATGCCTGACGCGCCACCAGGACTACGAGCTGAACGCGCGCATCCGCTCGGCGGGAGGACGCATCTACTTGGACCCCGAGATTCGGTGCGAGTACTTCGCTCGGCCCTCGCTCTCGGCGTTGGCGCGACAAAAGTATGCCGATGGCAAGTGGTGCGTGTACTCGTGGCTGGTCTGCCCCGAGGCCTACGCGTTTCGGCATGCCGTGCCAGGAATCATGGTCGCGGTTGCGTCACTGCTCGCGGCGGGATCGGTGCTGTCTCCCGTTCCTCTGGGCGTACTCGTGGTCCTCGCGGCTCTCTACTTGTTGGGCGGCGCGAATGCCGCAGTCGAGTTGTTGGCGACCAGTAGGCTATGGGAAGCATTACTAACACCTCTCGTGTTCCCGATCCTCCACTTTAGCCATGGTGTCGGCGTGATCGCAGGACTGCTCACCGCGCGCCGTTGGTCCGGCGCTGCGGTTGCCGCGCGACCGGCACCCCAATTGACAGCCGTAACCGAAGCCATGGAGGAGGCCGCCGCTTAGTCGGCGGGAGTGATTGGTATGCGGATGTTGACCCACACCCTAACCCTCCCCCTGCTGCTTCGCTACAAGGGGAGGAAGGCTGGTTCCCTGTGACATACGCCTGGCTCAAGCGTATGATGGACATTATCGTAGCGGTGCCGGCACTGTCGCTACTCGTGGTGTTGGTGCCGCTGGTCGCGGTCGCAATCAAGCTCGACTCCCCTGGACCGGTCTTCTATCGCCACGTGCGCTGCGGCAAGGCGGGACGCCGTTTCCGCATGCTGAAGTTCCGCACCATGCAGATGAACGCCGACCGCATCGGCGCGGCAGTGACCACGGCCGACGACCCACGTGTCACTCGCGTTGGCCGGTTCCTGCGCAAGAGCAAGCTGGACGAGGTGCCGCAAATCTGGAACGTGCTGCTCGGCGACATGAGCCTGGTCGGGCCGAGGCCGCAGTCACCGCATTACATCCGCTACAACTACCCCGACGAGCAGCGGCGTGTAATCCTAAGCATCCGCCCCGGCATCACGGGGCCTACGCAGATCTGGTGCCGTAACGAGGAAGAGGTGCTCGCGGCATCCTCCGATCCCGATGCCTTCTACGAGCACGTGCTGCTGCCGAAGAAAATTGCTTCCGACGTGGCATACGCACAGCGCCCGACATTCCTAACCGACCTTCGCTGTCTACTGCTCACGCTGCTTGTCTGCCTACCCATTCGACCGTTGAAGGGGCACTCGGCCACAGCGGACGATGTCGCGGACTTAGAGATGGCCGAACCGTCCGCGGTACCGATCCAGTAGCGCGCGGTTCCACTCGTCGCCGCCCTCCTCGTTGGCCGAGCGGAATACCGGTGGCTCGATGCCTCTGGCGACTAACACCTGCCACGCTGCAGCAAAGATCGAGTGCAGAATCGCGATACCTACGGCGGACGACAGCGGGCAGCATCGCACCGCCATTCCCTCCAGCCGCACACACGCATCACCCGCGGGCACGCAGTTGTCAATCACAAGGTCCACCACGTCCTGCAACCGTTTCCCCGTGATGCTTCGTGGCGTGAGGGTGCTCGCCCACTCGGCGCTGAGAATGCCGATTGTTCTCGCGCTCCGACGCTTGCCCTCTACCGCGACTTCCACCGGCGCAGGGTTGCGGCCTGACACCGAGTGTACGATCAGCACGTCGCCCACACTAACAGGCACCTCGGCCATTCGCTCTGCCGCGTAGCCGTCTCGACGCTCGTTCTCGGTGGTGACGGTGATAGGCCTATCCGTGGTCAGCAACCCGGGAAGGTGAATCGGCCCTACACACGCAGGACCACCTGCCCGATAGAAGCTCTCGTCGGTCACGATGCCCGCGTGGCCCGATCCGAACACCCATACCAGATGATCCTGCCCCACCGCCTCGGCCACCCACTCACCAGCGGTGCGAATGGCCCCCGCGCTACGGCGCTCTATCTCGGCCAGCACTACTCGCAACTCATCGAAATATGGCAATGTGCCGCTAGAACCCACGCTCTGTAACTCGCTTCCTTTCCTCCGCGTACAGTGCGGGACCGTCCGGCAGATTGATGCTCGGGTACACCGTAGGAGCGCTTCCCTTTTCTCCCAGTCGTTCGCAGACTTCGGCCACTAACGCCCACAGGCACAACACCGCACCGAGCCCCGAAAACGGACAGCAAGGGTGCCGGAGCCCCTCCACTGTCAGCATGGCATCGCCGAAGGGTGCACCGTTGTCTATCGCCCACGTGGTCACCTCGCGCAGCCGTTTGCCACTCGGGTGCCTCGACTCCAATCTATCGCTGTACTCGAAAGACGTGAGGGCTACGGTCACCACCTGCATCTCGTTGGCCTGGAGTGCCAGTTCCACCACTGTGGGGGACACACCCGACACGGAGCCGAGGACCAACACGTCCCCGGCTCGCAGGTTGCTCTGTGCCAAGGCAGCTCGCACCAAGTCCGTGGTCGCAGGCTTGTCGCCTCGTAGGTCCACCTCGCTATCTCGCGACGGATGCGGGTTATCCACAGTGAGTGCGAAGCTAAGCGGAACGAACGCCGCCAATCCACCCGCCCGGTTGATCATCTCGCGGGAGACCAGGTGACCCGTGTCGTACACGTGAATCGCGCCCCCGGCAAGCAGTGAGCGTACGCACGCATCTGCTACCTCCCGGATCGCCTCGGCAGAGGTAACACGCAACGACTCGACACGCTGCATCACCGTGTCGAAGTAGGTATCCAGTGCGCTCACCGCTTTCTCCAGTCTGTCATCGTCCGTATCGCCAACCCATGTGCGGGCGAGCGTTGCTCAGAGACAAACCGCGCGCCTCCATACCTCACCCGCACCATCTCTCGAAATGTTTCGCAGAGTGGGTCGCCTGCCTTCCACACTCCGCCGCTCAGCGCGAACGTAACTGGATCGCTTCTGTCATACAGTTTGGCTGCAGCCGCCACTGCAACTGCCGCGAGGTCGGCTGCCGCACGGGAGAACAACCCTGCGACCACCGGGTCGTCTTGCTCGACCGCCAGCCGTTTACACAGCGCCGCAATCCGCGCCCTAGGCACCCCATCGCGATACACCACCCGAACCAAGTCCCACAGGCAGTCTGCGCCGAAGTGCTCCTTCACTGCTCGTTCCAGCGGCTCGCTCTTCGGACCGGCGCCATCGTGCGAGCGCGTGGCTGCGCGTAGCGCCTTCACAGCGATGTCCCAACCGCTACCCTCGTCCCCCAGCAAGGAGCCCCATCCACCGGCACTCGCATGACGGCCATTTCTGTAGGCAACGGCACTGCTGCCAGTGCCCGCCACCACCGCCACACCCTCGTCTTCATACACTCCACACGCTGCCAAGGCAGCCTGGTGCTCGGCGTAGCGGACCACGCGACCGCATCGCTCCGACAGACCCGCCCCTGCCGCCTCCAATCCCGGCGTCTCCTCGGAGAACCCACCGGCCACCGCCACGCCTGCAGCGACGCATCTACCGACGTTCGCGAATGCCTGCGAAACTGCCTCGCGAATCGCGGCCCTCGCTTCCGACTCGCGCACGAAGTTGGTGTTGCACGGCCCAGCGCACCCAACACCCACCACCTCGCCTTGCGCGTTGCACAACACACACTCGGTGACCGACCCTCCCCCCACCAGTCCGGCGAACTGCTCCTCACTCATCGGCGGACATGTCCCTTACAACGAATTCGGCCCCCTCTCGGAGTGATCGAATCCCAGGATTCGGCGCCTGCACGTTCAGCCCCAAAGCGCGGCGCAAGTCCAGCCTGTTGCTGCTCCTTCCTCGCGGTCGTCCCAGGCTCAGCACCAGCTTGTCCTTAGCCCGGGTCATGGCAACATACAGCAGACGCCACTCCTCTTCCTGTTCACGCATGCGTTGCCTACGCTCCATCTCGCGGAACATAGTGCTCGGTTCGTCGTCCATGTTCACTGCGAGCAGCCGCTCGGCAGGCTCCACGAAAACACGAGCGGTCTGGGCCCCGGGCAGGTTGCCTGCGTCCGCAACGATTACTACCGGAAACTCTAGCCCTTTGGCGCCGTGAATGGTCATCAGACCGACCGCGTCGGCGCCCTCGTCGTGGATAGGAGCATCGCCCTCCCGGTCGGAGATGCGCTTCATCCTGTCCAGCCGCCGTACGAACGACGCTATGCTCTCGTCGCCCACTGCGAAGGCCAGGCTCTGCAACTTTCGCACGTTTGCCAATTGCCGTGCGCCGTCGGCTCGACAGAGGAGTTTCGGCCGATACTGCGTGCGAGTCAGCATCTCCTCCATCACGGCGCCAACCTCACGACGGTCCACGAAGCGACCGATGGGCTGGAACCAACCGAGCATCTCCTCTACCTTCGCCCTATCCTCGGCAGGCAGTTCCACGGACCCATCGGTTAGCCGCTCGAACACGGATGAGCCTTTCCTGTCAGCGCACAGCAGGGTCAAGGCGTCCAGAGAGAGGCCCACCATCGGCGACCGCAGCAGGCACGCCAGCGCAAAGTCGTCGTGGGGGTTCGCCAAGGCTGCCAGGCCGTTCCGCACGTCGCGCACCTCATGCTGCACCCAGTACCACCGCCCCGCACGGATGATCACTGCCGGCACTCCCACCCGCATCAGCGCATCCCTGTAGGCGGCTATCGGCGTCGTTACTCGGAACAGCACTGCGATATCGCCCGCCTGCACCGGCCTGCGGTCCGCCCCGTCCCCCACTAGTGCGCCCGAAGCCAACAGTCGTCGAACGCCTCTGGCTACCACGTCCGCATCCCGCAGTTCGTCCCGTCCGCCGGTCCATATCTCTACCTCGCCGGCTGCGCTTTCGTCGCTGGAGCGTTGGGCGCGCAGGAGGCCGAAGTCCTTGCCACATCCGCGCCGCATCGCCTCCGACACGAAACGCAGAATCCCTGGACGTGAGCGGAAGCTGTCCGTCAGGGGAATATACGCTGCGTCTGGGACCAATCGCTGCGTTTCCGCCGCCCAGTCGGAGAATTGCCGCACATCCCCGTGCCGGAACCCGAAGATCGCCTGTCGGGGGTCTCCCACGAAGCACACGTTCTCCACTTCTGCTAGGCACCGGATCAATCGCGCCTGTAGCGGATTCACGTCCTGGAACTCGTCCACGAGTATCTGCCGGAAGCGCAAGCGACATCGCTCCCGCAACGGCTCGCAGGTCTCCAAGAGTCGGACGGACAGCAACTCGAGGTCCGAGAAATCCAGCGCCGCGGCACGTGTCTTGCCTTCCTCATACATCGTCCATGTCGACAACGCCAGGCGAAGCATCGCAGCAGAGCGTCGGGCTGCAACCTCCTCGCGCTCGGGTGTTATGTCGGCCAGCGACTTGCCGAGCGCCCCTGCAATACCCAGAAGCTCATTGCACAGCGCCACATCCTCAGGTGGTACCTGCCGAGGCCGCACAGCCAGTACCTGCTGGACGAAGTGAGCGAGTGCCTGTCGTGCATCCACAGCCGCGAGCGAGTCGGGAAGCAACTCGATGAGTTGCCGGAGCTGGTCACCCTCCGCCTTCTGCAATGCCTCGCGCGCGCGGGCTAATGGCACCTCGGCCATCAGTTGGCAGACAATCCCTGCTGCGTTACCCGCAGTCGCCTCCAGGTCCTGTATCCACTGATCGACCTCTTCGCGCGTCAGTCCGTAGGAGCGAATGCGGTCGAGCAAGTGACGCACTTCACGGCGCAACACTTCGAACGGCTCTCCTGCATCGCGCCAACCCTGCAGCGTGCTACCCGCTTGTAACAGGTCCCCGAGCGGATCGGTCTTGCTCAGAGAGGAAGTGCAGGCGGCGCGAAAGGCACGCTCCACCTCCCGTGCAGCGTCCGTTGAGGCCAGCACACTGAATCGAGGGTCAATGCCTGCGTCGAAGGGGTTCTCTCGAAGGAGCCGCTCGCAGAATCCGTGGATGGTGTGAATGTAGCCGGCCTCGACCTCGCGGCGCATGGCGCCAAGCCCGACTTCGCCCAGGCGCTTCAGAATCCGTCGCTTCATCTCCTGAGCGGCCTTGCGCGTGTATGTGATGGCCAGAATGGCAGACGGATGCAACCCACGCACCTGAAGTAGGTGAAGGTAACGCTCCACGATCACCGCAGTTTTGCCCGTGCCCGCACCCGCCTCTACGCAGACCAGTCCTCTCGGTCTCGTAACGGCGAGCGATTGCGGTTCGGTGAGTACGACGTGTCTAGTCACTGGCCTCCTCCGGGTAGGGCTCGCCATCGTGAAAACGACCTTCCGTCGTCCGACACAAATCGCCGAACGGGCACGTGGGGCAGTGATCGCTGGAGGGCGTGGGCTTCACATAGGCCTGCTCCAAGCGCGCCACCAGCTTCAGCACCTTCTCTCGTACCGTAAGCAGGGTTTTCTCCCACTGGCTTTCAGGCCATGACCGATGTGCATACCCTGGGGCTTTGACCTCGGGCCGCCAAACATCTCGCTGCGAAGGTGAGGTCTGCACCATCCGCTCGCCGCCGCCCAATGCATCGAAGCCCATGCTCACAGCGCGGGCACCTAGGAGTTCGCGCGCTGCGAGGGCGTATAGGGGCAGTTGCAGTGACTCGGCGTTTTCGATACGCTGCATTCGACGCGTGGCGTCCGAGCCAAGCTTGTAGTCGAGTATCAGCATGGAACGCCCGTCGGGGTCTACGTCAATACGGTCTACGCTCCCTGCCAGGTCTACGTGCCGACCATCCGCTGCATGCACGCGGAGCGGCTTCGAGGTAGAACGGGGGTCCCGCTGACGGTTCGCGGTCTCATCTATCTCCGGCTCGCCGAATCGCCACTCGAGGAACTCAGGGCGCGCTGTCACGGCTTGCCGATAGGCGACCTCACGCTCGGCCAGGCTCGTGAGCAATCGTAACGCCATAGCATGCAGTGCGTGCACTTCCCAATCCGGCACATCCAAACGAATCGTTTCGAGGCGATTCTGCAGTTCCGAGGTGAGCCTATCGAGCAGGTCGGCATCGTTCGCGCCTCGCATGGCGTCCCGCAGGATCTCATGAAGGAATGACCCGGTGTCCGCCCTAGAGAGCGCGCCTGCAGCACCTCGAAGGCCTGCTCGATAGCGAGCCCAGTGCTGGAAGGCACAGCGGTTTAGGGTCTCTAGCTCGGTTATGGGTATTGGTCCCGGTCGCCTACCTGCGAGCATCGCAGCTTCGGTGAGTTGGATGCGGGGGAACCGCGGCAGTATAGACCATTCGTCGAACGGTGCATCCGATGAGGATGTGGCATTGGGGTCCGTCATGCTGCGCCCATCCGGCCCAAACCCCGGCCCAAACTTATCCGTCATGCTGAGCCTGTCGAAGCATGCAGCCGCACGCAACAGCTTATCCTCTTCCAGGAAACAGAGCTCGCTCGATGGGGCTAACTGAGATTCACCGTCCGTTTCCAGGGGCTTACCACAGGCTACCAGCACGTCCCGAACCGCTCCAGCCGGGAAGCAGCTTCGCACCTCGTCCAGGTAGAGGCTGGGCAAGGCCTCACTCTCCTCCTCAGCCCTAGGAAAGAACACGTACAGCGTCTCGGTAGGTTGCGTCGCCGCTAGGTAGAAGCGGCGACGCTCGTCCATCGCGCGCTCATATCCCGTCGGCAGCTGGCAGCCGGTGATTCGCCGAAGCTCCAGCCGCTCCTCGTCAGTCAGGAATGCATCCTCCGACAGGCGCCGTGGAAACACTCCTTCTAGCACGCCGAGGAGCAGTCCCACTCGCGGCGGATGCGTGTTCTCTTCCGGGCCTTCCAGAACACGAATGCCGGGCTTCGTGGGTACGCGATACGGGATGAGCCGACACATGCCGATCCACTTTGGGAGAAAGCGGCTGAGCCGCGTCCTGTCGTCGCCTCGCACTTTCGACACGACACCTAGAGCTTCCGCAACTCGGTATGCTGCCGCTGTAGCCAAGAAGTCTTCGTTCGCCCGCGCGTCGTCCGCCTCCGCTGCGAGACCGACCCAGCCCATCTCCGTTGCCAAGTTTCGGGTGAGCGCGGCGAAGTCAGCGGGCGACGCCGCCCCCTCGAATCGGCGGGACCATTCGGCCAGCTCTACGAGTTGCCCCGCACACTCCACCCCCTCGTCCTGCAGTTCCTTGGCACGCAGCAGCCAGGTTGACACACCCGCCCCCCGCAAGCCGCCCAACGCACGACGTAGCCGCCGACCATCCTCACGTCGGAACGCATAGCTGCTCTCCAGGTGCGACAGCACGTCCTCCCGCTGCCACCCGCGTGCAAACAGCGTCAGCACGGAGAACAAAAAACGCACGAACGGGTTGTTCGCAATTGGGCGCTCCACAGCGCGCGACGGTGTCAGCCCGAACCGCGGCCACACTGCCTCGAGCATGGGCCAGTACGCTTCCATGTCGCGCACCACCACCTGAATGTCCGATAAGCCCAGCGGCTTCTCGCGCAGTAGCCGCAGTGTGAACCGCGCCGCAGCCTCCACCTCGGCGAGGCGGTTCGGACAACTCACGAACAGCACCTCTTCGTCCCAGCCTTCAACTTCCGACCGTTCCAGAAAGAGCGTGTCTCTCAACGTTTGCATGGTCCGGCTTCGGCGAACGTCGGGGTCCGCCTCGATGTCCACGCGCACCACTTCGAAGCGGTCCTCCAGCCGCCGCAGCAACGCACTGGCACCGGCAAACAACTCCTCGGACCCCGGCACCCACGTGAGAGTAATGCCCACGCGGGAGCGCTCCGCCAATGCGCACAACAGCTCCACTTGCACCTGCGACAACAAGCCGAAACCGTCCAGCCACACCTCGGGAAACGACAGCCCCCCCGCGCGAAGGATCACGTCACACGCGGCCACAGCCGCCGCGGCCGGTCCTCGCATGCCCATCTCTGCCAACAGAGCGTCGTACCGCTCCCACAGCCCTGCTAACGCATGACACTTTTCCGGGAATCGTTTGTCGGTGACCTCCCCGCGCTCACCCGCCTCCCGAAGTTCTCCTGGCGTCAGGCCCGATGAAGTCAGTTCCTCGATAATGTCCGCGAGGCGTTCCTGGAAGCCCAAGGTCTCCACGACGTTCCCGAAGTAGCCGCTGCGCGCTTCGCCGGCAACCGTTGCCGCCACTGCCAATCGAGTGGAACGCGAGGCCGGTAAGAACGGCTTGCCCCGCGAGAGGTCAACCACTGTTCCGATGAAACGCGACCAATCTTGCACGGAGTCGAGGTGAAACTCATGCGTTTCGCCAAACTCTGGCGCGCCGCGTAGCAAGGACTTGGCCGACTCGACGTGCCCCCGGCCCGGCAGCACCAGTACGACGTCCTCGGGTCGATCGAGGAAGCGCTGCAGACAGTATCGCGTCTTGCCAGAGCCGGGGAGACCGGCGGCGACGACTAATGTCGGGCGTGGGTAGAACGGGTTCAAGGTATCGGTGCCAATGTAGCCGGTACGGAGCACGCTGCGCGAGGGCTAACCTTCTCGCATGGCCCGGAGCATGCGCAGGGCGCCTTCCTTATCTCCCTTCGCGAGCCGTCCGTCCAGCACCGCCTCCGTAAGCTCGTTCTTGAGTCGTCCCACCTCGTCGCCCGGTTGAATGCCGAGCGCGTCCATAATCTCGCGCCCGGACAGCGGGCTTTTCGCGTCGTCTGCGTGAAAGTCGGTCGCCACCTTGCGAGCACGCTCCTCGAGACCGTCGAGGTCCGGGGGGGCTAGGTCCACCCTTCGCGCAGCGGCATCGGCGCGACACAGGATGAGCAGGTCATCGAAGAGCGGACCTGCATCGCGCAATAGGCGGCGCACAGCCCCGTCCGTCCATTGCGGCGAATAACCTCCCGGGCGCATATGCAGCCGAACGAGATTCAGTGTATCGGCGGTCACGTGGTTCGGGAACTTGAGTCTTCGTAGGAAGGCCTTCGCCGGCGCGAGCCCCGCCACTTGGTGGTCATAGAATCGAATCCTGCCATCTTCGTCCACCGACTTCGTGAGAGGCTTCCCTACGTCGTGCAATACGGTTGCTAGGCGCAGCGGCAGCGATGCATCGGGGGGAAGCCCTTCTACTGCGAGTACGGTATGCTCCCACACGTCGCAGATATGCACCCCGTTCTGCTCGCATCCGACCATAGCCTGAAGTTCTGGAGCGAAAGCTGCAAGCAACCCAAGCCTCTCCAGTCGCCGAAGAGCGGTACCGGCAGATGCGTGCAGCAGCATCTTCGTGAGCTCGTCGCGAATGCGCTCGCCGCTGACGATTCGCAGGCGATCCGCCTCGACTCGTATCGCCTCCTCGCAGTCCTCTGCAATGGCGAATCCGAGTTTACAGGCGAGTCGAACCGCGCGGAGCATTCGCAGCGGGTCATCGCGAAACGTCCGTTGCGGCTCGAGGGGGGTGCGGAGGATTCTCTGCGATAGGTCTTCCATCCCGCGCCCTAACGGGTCGAACATCTCCCCGGTGTGCAAGTTTTCCAGGAGGGTGTTCACGGTGAAGTCACGGCGCAGCGCGTCGGTGGCCAGATCCGTCTGCACCACGTGCGGCTTTCGGCTGAACGGGTCATAGGTCTCGCGTCTGGCACCGACGATCTCCACCGGCACTCCCGCCACTTGGACTCGCGCGGTGCCGAAGCGCGGGTAAAGCACGGGGGCATGCGAGCTGACACTCCTATGGAACAAAAAGGACGCAAGGGTGCAGGCGTTGCCCTCCAACACCAAATCCAGATCGTCGGCAGGGGGAATGCCGAGTCGCTTGTCGCGGACGTAGCCGCCTACCAGGAAGAGCGAGTTTTCGTACTCCGTTCCGCTGGTGGCATCACGGAGTTTTGCGATCGCTTCATCCAGCGCGGTGCTCATTCCCAGATTGTAGCAGCCGTTGGTGCGTTGCTCGCACCCAGTCAACGCCCAACCATCTAACTACTCCTCAGCACCCAGGATCTGGCTATAGGCGATGGCATCGGGATTCACATACGTGACGCCCTTCGATCCCAGCTCGCTCTCTCCCTGCAGCTTTGCGTAGGTGAGATGTGGGACTTTGACCAGATCGCTCCCCTTGAGCGACGCGAGCACCTGTTCCGCCTCCTCGCGAGAGTTCACAGGGCAGTCCAACTCGACTCGGCTGGTGAGGCCGATAATGAGAGTAACCCTAGACATTCCGTCACCCCAGTAGAGTAGTGGTTCGTATGGAACAGGAAGGTACGACGTCGGGGCGAATACTCCTTGTCAGGCATGCGTCTGGCGCAGGGTTTGTGGGCCCGCGTGCGAAAGCGGGCAGAGCCCCGAGCGGTGATCGGGGCTCTGCAGCGGTGGCGTTGGCAGTGCGTGTCGGCAGTGAGCCGGTTGGTGACTGGAGGACGCGGTCGCCGGTGCTGAACGATCTCGTCCAGTAGGCTCATTCCACCGGGCGGAAAGAGGCCGTCATGCATTCGTACGGTCATGCGAAGCGAGCGACCGCAAACCGGCGCTCCTACGCGCGGAGCAATGCGAGACGGCAAAGCTATTGGAGGTGGGCCAATGAAGGTGGTAAGAATCCATCAGTTTGGTTCGGTGGACAACCTCGTTCTCGAAGATGTTCCTGAGCCGACTCCCAGCCCTGGCCAGGCGTTGGTAAGGGTGCGAGCGTGCGCGCTCAACCACCTCGATCTGTGGGTAAGGAACGGTGTCCCCGCCTATCGTACGCCGCTCCCGCACATCTTGGGCTCGGACATCGCTGGTGAGATGGCCGAGGACTGCGGGGAGTTCAAGGCGGGCGACCCCGTGATACTGCACCCAGTGCTAAGCTGTCGGCGGTGCGAGATGTGCATCAGCGGGCGCGATAACATTTGCAGGAACTTCGGCATCCTCGGGGCGCACGTTCCTGGCGGGTACGCGCAGTACCTGGCAGTCGACTCGATAAACCTGGTGCGAAAGCCGGAACGTTTGAGCTGGGTGGAAGCAGCGTCCATTCCTCTGGTGTTTCTGACTGCGCACCACATGCTGTTGGAGCGCGCAAAGCTGCAGGCAGGCGAGACGGTCGCAGTGCTGGCAGCAGGAAGCGGGGTCGGAATCGCTGCCATTCAGATCGCAAAGCTTGCCGGGGCGACGGTAGTCGCGATCGCCGGAAGTGACCAGAAGCTGGCTCGCGCCCGCGAACTCGGCGCGGACTTCGGCGTCAACTACACGCAACCGGACTGGGGCAAGCAGGTGCGCTCGTTCACCAAGGGCATGGGACCGGACGTAGTAGTCGAACACGTAGGCGAGGCGACCTTCCCGGAGAGCGTCCGAATGATGCGCCCAGGCGGACGACTGGTCACGTGTGGGGCGACGACGGGACCGGACAGCGGTTTCGACATTCGCGTGCTCTACTCGAGGGAACTCAACGTACTGGGCTCCATGCTCGGGAGTCTGCGCGAGTCGCACAGGGTGGCCGAGCTGTTTGCCGCGGGCAAGCTGAAACCCGTCGTGGACAGCGTGCTGCCGCTGTCGGAGGCCCGTGCAGCGCACAAGAAGCTCGAGGACCGCGCAGTCTTCGGCAAGGTGGTATTGGAGATTCCGTAACAGCCGCGCCGCTTCGGCAAAGAAAAAGCCCCGGTGAGGGTACCGGGGCATGCGGCGAAAGGGAGGGAGGAGTAGGAGGAATCCCATTCGCGGTCCCTTGACCGCTGCCCCACTGCGCCCTGCTGCGGAGCCCGCATCCACTCCCCGCCGCTATGTGCGAGTTTCCTGTGCCGTAGCGTTTTTCCGCACCTTGCCCGATGGCCAACCCGCAGCGGTACGTGCTTGGCGTCGAGATGGGTCCGATCCAGCAGTCTTCGGGTGTTTCGAGAGGGGTGAAAAGAGAATGGCAGGGGTAGCAGGATTCGAACCCGCGACCTACGGTTTTGGAGACCGCCGCTCTACCAACTGAGCTATACCCCTGCGCGGCGTCCGATTATACCTAGACGCCGAATAGGATTATCGGCGCCGGTTCGCGTATACTGGCCTCACGAATGAGAAGCCAAAAGCTCTCCCGGAGGCAAAGCGTGGTCCGATACGCTAGACTTCTTGCCCTATCACTGTTCGCTCCCCTTGCGCTCGCGTCGTGCACCGCCCAAAGCCCTGCGCCGGTATTGTCTCAGGCGGTCGGGGAAGCGCTTCTTGCCTACGATCGTGCCCTCCCTCTCGATGCCGAGGTGAAGGAAAAGAGTCTGGAGGACGGAGTGAGGTTGCTTTCCGTGACCTACTCGAGCACTCATGGCGAGCGTGTGCCTGCCCTGCTGGCGGTGCCTGCCGAAGCGAAATCGCCGCTGCCTTGCGTGGTGCTGATGCACGGACTGGGCGGTTCGAAGGATGGCATGAAGCCGTTTTGGGTAGAGCTTACGAAAGCCGGCTACGCGTGCTTCGCGATTGACGCCAAGTTCCACGGTGAGCGACCGAAAGGGCCGGGCGGCCAAGCGCTGCTACTGTATCCGTATTCCGGACGGGACGCCCTTGCCCAGACGGTTGTTGACCTTCGGCGGGGACTCGACTTTCTGCAGACACGAGACGAGATTGACACGAAGCGGATCGGATACGCAGGAGTTAGCATGGGGGCTATCCTCGGTTCCATCACGGCAGGGGTAGATGACCGCATCGCCGCCGTCGTGCTGATCGTGGGAGGAGGCGACTGGAACGTACTCCTGGAGAAGTCGCTGCTGTCGTTGGCCGGGGATAAGAACCTAAAGGACAAGACTGTGCGTGCGCCCGTAGTCACCGCACTGGACCCGCTGGACCCAGTTCACTGGGTCGGTCGCATCTCGCCGCGCCCCGTGCTGATGATCAACGGCGACCTGGACAACATCGTGCCTGTCGAGGCCAACAAGGCCCTACATGCGGCAGCCAAGGAGCCCAAGAAGGTCGTCTGGTATTCCGGCGGGCACTTCGCCCCGCCAGATCTTGTGCGCAGGGAACTCTTGGCTTGGTTTGCCGATCATCTCAATGGAAAACCGTGAAACTGGACCCACTTCTGCTTGCGTTCGCTCTGACATTTCTGCAGAGCCTGGGCTGGACCTACTTCGACGGCCGGAAACGTAGGAACGCGGCATATCGTGACCGCGTACTCGAGGGGATCAGCCGCATCCCCGAGCGGCAACGGGAACTTCTGACTGCCCTCTTCTACCCACAGACGCTTCACGCGCGCTGGGTGCAGGCCACCGTAATCGGAACCTGCAGCCTGATCCTTGCCGTGCCTTTCTACTTGCCGCTGTGCTGGCTGCTGGGCGCGAATCCGTGGGCCTGCCTAGGTGTCATCGTGCTGGCCAGCTACCTCGCTGCCACCGTAGGTGAGTTCCTGCTCAACTGGTAGCCGCCAACCGCCTAGCGAGTTCCTCGAACGTCTGCACCGAGAGTGTCTCAGCTCTTCTCTGTGGGTCCACACCCACTTCGGCTAGCAGCGCTTCCGCTTGCTCGCGGCTCATGAGCGTCTGAAGGGCATTCCTCAGGGTCTTTCTGCGCCCCCCGAAGGCGGCTCGGACCACGTCGCGCAGGCAACGCTCCTCCACTTCCGACATCCACGAATCGCGCCGGTCCATGCGCACCACGGCGCTTTCGACCTCAGGAGGTGGGTAGAAACAGCCGGGCGACAGCGTAAAGTGCTTCCGGACATTCGCGTGGTGCTGTGCGAACACGGTGAGAGCGCCGTAATCGCGGGTGCCGTGAACGGCCGTCAGCCGATCGGCAACCTCCTTCTGCACGGTCAGCACCATGCGTCGGATGGGCTTCGCGGGCAGCAGCCGCTCCAGAACCGGAGTGGTGATGCAGTAGGGCAGGTTGCTGACCACTGCTGAGACGCCCTTTGCAAGGGCTTCTTCCAGGTCATACCGGAGAAAGTCCGCATGCACGATCTCGAGCCGAGGGACCGCCCAGGCGCGCAGGCTGTCCACGAGATGGGGATCTCGCTCGACGGCAAGCACCGAGTGCCCCCGGGCAAGTAGTTCCTCGGTAAGAGCGCCTAACCCGGGGCCAATCTCGAGCACGGCCTGGCCCTCAAACAGCTCTGCGGCGTCCACGATGCGGCGCAGCGCGTTGCGATCACAAAGGAAGTGTTGCCCCCAAGCCTTACGCGGACGAATACCGAGCTCGGCAAGTTGGGAGCGGATTCCGGTAGGCGAGGTTCGACTCACATCGTCAGTCGAGAATGTGTACCTTGACCTTCTTACGGCCGAAAGCCTTGGCCTGCTGATACGTCGGGAAGCAGAGGTCAATGTCGTAGCCATCCACCTTTGCACCCACATCGGCAGCAATGGCGTAGCCGTAACCCTCGACGTACAACCTAGTGCCCAGCGGGATCACTTTCGGATCCACCGCGACGACGCCGTACTCGGCCTTAATGCCGGTTGCGGTATAGCCACTCGCATACTTCCCGCAGCTTGCCGGCCCCGGGTCGTAGGCCGTGGCGTTCATGATCAGCACCTTTCGCCCGGAGAAGGAGCCTCGCGAGGTCTTGTACCCTTCTATACCGACTAGATACAGCTCGCTTTGGGGAGGCGTGATGTTCTCGAACAACACTTCGTTCTTCACTACGCCCTTGGGGCCTATTAGCCTGCAATAGAGCCGGACGATCCGTCCGGGCTTCCCTTCGCGATGCTTCTTGATGCTTCCGCGAGGGATGTTCGTATCGCGGATGTATTCCTTGATGAAGGGGATTTCCTTGGCTTCCCATAGAAGCACTTGGGCCAAGTTCTCCTTCGGTTTTGCTTCCGTCTTCGTCCCGGTTCCGCTGTTCACCGCGGATTTCGCGCTTGCGAGAAGTAGCAGAGCCGCCACTCCCAAACCAACCACTGTCGTCAAACGCATTGGGGACACCTCCTTATTGCGTTGGCGCAAGTTTGGCTAGGCTACCCCGTCTAGTGCGGGACTGTCAAATCCACGAGACAGACCCCTTACTTTAGTACCCATTCCAGACTGGCTTCGGGCAAAAGAAAGTGCCCCGTCGCATAGCTTACGATAGGGCTGGATTGCGGTGGTGGATGGCATGTGAAGGCTGTGTAGCCAACCATGCCCCGGAGAAGTGGGTATTTCGTATGATCTGCGGATGCTGCACACGGCGTGCCAATCGGAGGTGGCGGTTTATAACACGTGCTCGAGCCTGCTCCACTAGCCGACAACCCGTACGGACGACCGTCCTCTGCTCTCTGCGAAAGGATCGCCGGGGGCGATGGAGGCCGCCCTCGGCACGCAAGAAAATGGCCTCTGCAGAACCCCGCAGAGGCGAGAACCGTTTGGGTGGTTGAGAGGAGACCTGATCGTCTCTTCTTTGTAATTGGCGATGTCTGCTATTGGTCTGCCGTGCTACCTGCAAGATGCGTGCCGGATCGGCCCTCTCGTTCCAGCAGCCCGACTGCAAGCAGGAAAGACTCCGTGGTCTCCGACCGCAAGAGCCGCCGAATCCACGGGTTAGCATCGGATGCTTCGGCAAGGGCTCGAAGCGCGCCCCCCTCGTCGCCTTGAGCGTACCTATGTGCCGCCAGGCGATACGCAGGCTCATGGCGTCGCTTGGCCCGCAGGGCCTGCAAGACCGCAGCGTCGCGGTCCATCCCGCGCAGAACAAGTAGCTTGTACAGTTCGCGCTCGACCCCGAGAAGTTTTGCCCAGCCGAGCACAGCTCTCTGTCGTGCCATGCCGGGCTCCATGCGGGCGACAACATCACCGATCGTGTCGAAGTCGCTCGTATCACCGACGACGCCGAGGGCATAAGCCATCTCCGCTGCGACCGATCCCTCTTCGTCGAGGAGTCGCCGTCTCAGCGTGTCGGCCGCAGCGCGTATATTCAACGTGGCTACGGCCTCGGCGGCGACGAGACGGATACTGGCCTCCGAGGCTTCAAGGCCGCGCTGAATGGCTGCATAGCCCTCAGGCGATTGCGTGTTCCCGAGGGCACGCAACGCCGTCCGTCGGAGGTCCGGGTCCTCGGTACTGTCCGCTACCTCGCTCAGAGCCTGTACTGCGATCGGTCCTCCGGCCCGCCCGAGGGCACGAGCGGCGGCAAGCCGAAGCCCCGGGCTCGGGCTCGACAACAATCGTGCGATGGATTGGACACCCTCTTCGGTCCCGATATCAGCTAGTGCGGAGACCGCGTCCTCATCGGCGTATTCCGGGTGCTCCCGCATGTGCTGTAGGATCAACTCGGACGCTTTGGTTCCACCGATCTGACTGAGGGCAGCAAGCGCCTTCTTACGGACGGAAGGCTCAGGATCGTCCAGTGCGACCGCCAGTTCCTCGACTGCCATTCCCATCTTCACCTGGCCGAGCTGCTCGATGGCAGCCTCGCGGCTCTGCTTGTCATGACGGGTACCCAGCTTTCGCAGTGCCAACATCCCGCTCGGGCGGACTGCTCCTAGCTGCGACATCACCTCTCGCACCCGAGTAGCCCTGGGGTCACTGATGAGGAATGCGGAGAAGAAGACCGCAGTGCGCATCACCACGGTGATAAGGAAGATGGTCTCGTAGCGAAACTCGTCGGCGAAGACCCCTTTCATGGACTGCATGAGTGCACCGGCCAGCGCAGGTGCGATTCCCATGGCCAAGGCGTTGACCGTGGACACCGCTCCCACGGCCACCGTCTGGTGTTCCTTCGGCGCCGCCTCGATCATCAGCTTGGTATGTGCGATACCGACGCCGGCCCAGAACACCCCTCCCAAGACGTGCGCGATGAACAGGTAGATATAGGAGAGCTGCAAGTGGTCCGGGCTGCACGCCACCCAGAATAGAAGCAGCGGCGTGATCCCGGCGCAGGAGATAATCAGGATAGGCTTGCTGCCGAAACGGTCGCTGAGAAAGCCCCAAAGCTTCGTCGAGGAGATGGACGACAGTGATGTCACCGTCCCTATCACCTGGATCATGGTGAAGGACATCTTGAGTTGTTTCAGCATGTAGTCCGCAAAGAACGCCGAGGGGAACCCTACTGCGAACGCGAACGCTAACGAGAACAGGATCACGCTGCGGTAGTTGCGATCCAGGAACGCCGACCGGACAGACTCGGTCGCCTCACGCAGTGTTCGCTTGACCTTGGTCGCGCGCGGTGGCTCGGGGATGCGGGCGAAGAAGTAAAAGGACATCAAGCTGGCGACCGTTCCGATGCCGAACGTGACACCATAGCCGATGGACGGGCCCTTCTCGCGGATGACAGTATCCACCAACAGGCCGGCGGGGATCGAGACGAGCACTGCCACCCAGCCGCAGACTGCGGTCCTGCGCCCGAAGAACCACCCACGGTGTTTCTCGGAGACCAGGTCGCCAAGCCAGGCGAGGAAAGTCGAGTTGATGAGTGTGACGGACAGTGCCGCGAGCGTCATGAAGAACATGAGCATTGCGCCTCGCGGATAGTGCGCCGGCAGGAACGGCAGCACTGCGATACATGCCCAGAAAACCCTGTGCGCCAACGCCATCGGCACACAGAGCGTCCGCCGACTCGGAAACATGTCCGCCCAGATGGAGCCAGGCACGTGAAACAGGCCAACGAGCGCGGGCATGGAGATCAGGACGCCAAGCCAGAAGTCGTTCAGCCCTAGATGTCGGGCGAACCCAATGACGAATGCGCCGGTGGAGAAGGCGATGAAGGCGGTATAAAGCCCGGCATCCAGATTTGCCATCCGGATACCGCGCAGCACCTCGTGACGGTTGAGCGGCTGCGGCTCTGCGGACACCGGCGAAGTCTAGCATCAGAAGTAGTCGCAAGGGTATAGGCTGAAGGAGCGCCTTGGCGGAAAGAGACCAAGTGACCTAATAGGATCGTTTTCCGCACCGCAGAAGAGCGCGCGGGTGAGATTGCCTATGGGGACTTGCTCGGCGGCCGAGTCGCTCTGCATGACCGTGCCCTCCGAGAACCGGAGGGAGATCGAATTGCGTGGGATGATGTCGTCGGCGGCTGCCACCACGTTGCTCATCTCAGGGCGAAGACGCGCCAGGCATCGTATGACCTCGGGGAGGTCGAGGATGCGTGCCATGAAGTGGTCCTCGTACACGGGGGGCTCGATCAGCCCGTAGCCGGCCGCAATCCATCCGTCGAGATCCTCCACCCGCCCGGTAATCGAGATGGTCTGATGGTCGAGCAGACTGGGTGGAAGTGCATATGGCGCGGGCGGCATGACCTCCTTCACCACCAGGGCACCGGGCTCTTCGGACAGCACCGCATAGCCAGCCGGTGGGTCGCCGAAGAGCGCAATCCTTGGGTTCTGCCATAGCACATAGTGCCAGCGCTCCTCACCGCGTCGCAGTGCCCCCAGCCTGTGACCTCCGTGCAGACGGTAGAGACGAGCGAGCAAGTCCGCGTCCTCCCACGATGCCCAACGTGCCGGTCCCCCAATACCACGAATCGGTGGAGTCAGGCGGGCACGTATCCTCTCTCCTACCATGACGAATCCGAGACGCTCGTAGATTGGCCGACGGTTTGGAACGAGAGCTGCAGCGACATAGCCCATCTCGGGCAGGGCAACTAACAGATCGCGGAGGAGTCTGCTAGCATATCCTTTGCCCTGCTGCGATGGGTCGGTGGCGACTCCCGCGATGCCGGCGCATCGCATGTACCAACCGCCCATCTGCATCTCCAGCGGTACCACGGTGGCAGTAGAAACAGGTTGCTCTCCGTCGAAGAGCAGCCACTTGTGGGACAGATCGAAGAAGGGGTCGGCAAAGAAGATCGGCTCGGCCGCTTGTCTGTCTACATCGAATGCCTTGCAGATGAGTTCCAGGACGGCACCCACCGTGCCGGATGTCGCGGGACGCGACTCGAGCCGATGGGCAGCTATTCGGTTCCCTCCGTCTGTTCCACGTCCACTCGGATCTCCACGGTAGTGGAGTCGAGAATCGTCACACCGATCGGCGTGGCGATGGATGCGGTTACGGTGCGACTGGATGTTATGCCCCACAGGTCTATGGGCTCCGTAGCGAGTTCATCCAGTTTCGCCAACGCTACTCCCGGCCCACGCACCAACGCCTGCCCAGGGGTGATGCGAAAGCTTGTCAGCCGGTATCCAAAGGGCAATCTTCCCTTCCATCGTGGGCTGACTGCCACACGCTTCGTCCGCAGCTCGGCCGAAGCAGGGATCACACGCCCCTTAGCCGGTGAGACGGTTAGGTCACCGCGCACCGTGGCCCCCGAGCGCGAGACCAGCTCGATGGGGCGTAGTTCGGCAGCGCCCGTCGGGTCAGTCGGGTCAAACAGAATTCGAGCGCGTGCAACACGATCCACATCGCGCTCGTTGCCCGAAACGATCACCTGCTCCGGCTCGGCAATCCAATCACTCGGATCGAGCCCCGAGGGCATAGGCTTAGTCGGCACCGCTTCCACCGGAACCGTGATGTCGGTCTCGGCGACGAGCGTAACATCCACTCTACGGCGGTCCACCTGCCAACTAAGGTTCTCGAGGAGATCCGGGGGGATAGAAAGCGAGACGGGGTAGGAGGAGGTACCACGCTTTCCGTTCCCTAGTGATACCGAAACTCTAACACTATCGAGGTCGGAAGCGGTGATGGCATCCACACTGGCTCGGTCACCTGTAACTGTCAGTCGAATGGTGACATCATCGCCATGTACGACCTTGAGGCCCTTCGGCACGTTCTCGTACTCCACGCGCTTGGTCAGCGACATCTGCCTATCTGGGGTCTGTGCCCTGTCTACGGTATAGAACAGCAGGAACGTCAGCGCGATTGCCATCATCTTCTCGGCCAGGTTATGCCTGAGGAATTTCACTTTAGGCTCCTTTCCTCAGCCACTTGCGACGTGCGGCCTGCAGGCGCACGCCTAACAACGATGACACTTTGCCAGACGGTATTAGGTGAGCAAGCAAGTAGGTGCGAAGCGCGGCGACTGGTAGCCCGCTTTGCATCTCGCCGTGCTGTGCAACCGATATTCGGCCCGTTTCTTCGGACACCACGATAGACACGGCGTCGGTGCGCTCGGTCACCCCGATTGCAGCCCGGTGCCGCATATGGTACTCGGGATGCGGATGGCTCTCCGGCATGGGTAGCTCGCAGGCCGCGGCCACAATCCGTGCACCCCGGATAATCACCGCCCCGTCGTGCAGGGGATTGCCCGAGAAGAAGAGGCTGGCGATTGCCGGCGCGGACACCTTGGCGTCCAGCGCCACTCCGGTCTTGGCCACATCTGCAAGCTGGCTGGTGCGCTCCACGACGATCAAGGCACCTACACGATTCTTGGACATCTCGGCCGTGGCAGAAACGATTTCCTCAACGACTTCTGCCGGCGTGTCCGTGCCGCTGAACAGACGGCTTCCCGTCCACGGACCGACGCTTCCGAATTGCTCGAGAACCTGACGAAGCTCAGGGAAGAACAAAACGACTAGGGCCAGACCACCCACGACCGTGGCTTTCTCCAGGATGTAATGCAGTGTGGTCATCTCGAGATAGGCGCTGAGCCCGTACACGATGGCGAAGATCAGCAATCCGCCCATGATCGGCCAGGCCCGAGTGCCGCGAACGAGAAGCAGAAGGCGGTAGATGACGTACCAGACAATCAGGAACTCCACGGCTCGCAGCAGCGACCGCGCCCCCAGCCCCGTGATTGCTTCCCAGAACTCCTGCAAACCGCGCCTCCCATGCGCGCCCCTCGACACCCCCCAGCCGCGAGCATGACGGAATGCTAGGCGATGGTCTTCGGGTGAGTACAAGTATATCCCGGAGTAGGTTCGGATAGGGTAGGCCGGGAAGCGGATGGCGGAGGCAAAAAAAAAGGCACACCAGCCAGCCGGTATGCCGAGCACAGTTAGAGGTCGGGAGGAGCGAGGGGTCAACCTCACTCACTGTGTCCCTATGTAGAACGCATGCTCTTTATAACCCGACTATAGCCTGCTCGCTAGCGGCAACTTTGCGAGCTTTGCTCGCCCGGTTCGCGCCATTAGCTGCTGGAGAGGCTGCGCGGTGAAATAACCACGCGTCGATCCGGCTCCAGACCCTCGCTGTACGTGGTCACAGCCTGCTCGTCCCGCAGCACCCTATGAACGATTCGCCGCTCATGAGCCGGCAGCGGCTCCAGCTCTGCCTCCTCCGAGGTCTTTGCCACATGCTGAGCTAGCTCCAATGCCAGCTTTCTAAGCGTCAGCGCACGCTTGGTGCGATAGCCGTCGCCATCTAGCACGAGCCGAACCCCGACATGTTCTTTGCAGAAGATGACGTTAGCCAAGTACTGGAGAGAGTCGATCACCACTCCCTTGCGCCCGATAAGGTGCGGGAGATCAGGCCCCGATAGGTTCAGGTGGATGTACCGGCCTTCGGTCTTCAAGTGACTGACTTGCACCTGCATCTCGGCAGCGGAAACAATGGCGCTGAGCAGGGCGACGGCCTCGTCTACAGCCGTCTCTGGTATTGACACCGGCGGTGCATCCTCGTCCGGGCCAAGGGCCACGGCGAGGAGTTCCTGAATCTCGGCATCGGTCGCTGGTGGGAGTTCCGACTTCTTGGCCGCCGGGGGGGGAGCCGGTTTCGGGGCCGCCTTCGGCTGTGCCGGCTTGTGCGGCTCTGGGGTCTTGGGCGGTGGTGCTGGGGCTACGATGCTTTCCTTGGGGCGTGCCTCACCGACGGTCGCTCTGACACGCTTGTACACGAAGTTGAACAGACCCTTTTTGTCGGGCAGCTCCTCGAAGACCACCTGCGAGGGGTCGGTGACGCCGAGCAACTTCATCGCGGCGTTCTTCGCTTCTTCCAGGGTTTTGCCCGATGCTTCGACTGTTCGCTCCACGAGAACCCTCCAACCGGGCGGTTCTAGCGCCGCCTCTTCTTGTGCTGCTTGGGCACTCCCGTACCCTTTCCGCCACCGACGACTTCCGGCAACTCGAACACCGGCGCTGGCATAGGCTGCTTATTGACCCATACCTGCTGCGCGGTGCTTAGGATGTTGAACGCGAGCCAATAGAGCAGAAACGCGCTCGGCAACCTCCAGAAGTACATCATTACCAGAAAGACTGCGCTGAATACCAGGGCGGTAACCTTCTGCTGCTTCTCCTGCGCCTTGTCCGTTACCATCATCCGCTGCGTGACGTACATGCTGAGCGCATAAAGAATCAGAAGCAGGTGGTCGTGGGTGCCGAGGTTGGGGCCCACCAGCCCACCGGTCGCCTTCGAGATCGTGGGGTTGATCCAAAGGAACGTGCCCTGCTCGAACTCGAACCGATAGGCCCGCATGACGTGGTACACCCAGATCATGAACGGGAGCGGGAGGAACATAGCGAGGCAACCGGAGAACTGGTTGACCCCCTGTTGGCGAAAAACCTCCTGCTGCTTCTCGAGCAGTTCCCTACCCTCGTATCGCTCCTTCAGCTTCTCCAACACCGGCTGCAGAGCCCGCATCTGACGCATCATCTTGAAGCTCGACTGCGCAAACGGATAGGTGAGAGCTCGCACCACGATGGCGATCACCAAAGTCGCGAAGGCATAGGAGAACCACGGAATGCGCCCCGTTGCACGGACCACCCCGTCAATGAACTGATACCCGATACCGATGCCCCAGGTCGGCTCCACCCGGTAACGCCGATTCAACTCGGCATGCAACTCGTCCAACTTGCCTTTGGGCACCAGGCGCTCATACTGCTCGGGCATGGTGCTGCGGAACTTGGTGTACTCCTGTTCGGCAAGGTCGAGGTAGTGATTGCGCTTAGGGATATCCTTCAGGTTGCCCTTGTCCTCGAGGACGCGAGCGTACACGGACCAAGCCTCGGCGCGCTCCTTGCTTTCCGGATAGTGCCGAGCCAAGCTGTCGAGATGCTGCTTGATGACGAGATCGTCCGGGGCTGGCTTGGCGAACTCCTTCTGAACCGTCGTGAGCATGTCCTGCGCCGAGCGGACCTCTTGCTGAGGCTGCTGGCGCCCGCCCACCAAAAGGGTGATGCCGAGATAGGCGACGATGAAGAAGAGCAGCATCGTCATCCAGTTGGGACCTTGTTGCTGTGGCCTTTGGCTCATCATTCAAGACCGCATCACGGGACGGGGTCGTATCCTCCTTTGCCGAACGGGTGACAGCGCAGGACTCTGCGCAGTGCGAGATATAGGCCCTTCAGAGCTCCGTACTTCCGTATGGCCTGCGCGGCGTATTCCGAGCACGTCGGGCTATAGATGCAGACGGGTGGCGTAAAGCGCGAGACCTTCTGGTAGCCTCGGATCGTCGAGGTCAGCGCCCGTTGGGCCAAAGTCATGCGCTCATCGCCCCCATCCGCTTTAGCAGATCCTCCACGCTGGAGTCGATCTGCTCGAACTCCGCCATGAGGATCGCCGGGCGAAGGACGAAGATCAGGTCTAGTCCTGCTGCGATCTTGCCCAGGCGCTTTTCGAGCGCCGCCCTCACGCGCCGTTTCCACAACACCCTCCTGGCCAACTTGCCCAACCTCCGACTGGCAACAACCCCAATACGCGGCCCCTCCGCGTCCGCTCGTCTGCGGATGTGAAGGGTAAGGATCGGGGAATGTGCGAACCGGCCTTCCGCATATACCTTCGCGAAGTCCGACCGCTTCCGCAGACGAGCGTGTCGGGGAAGCACAATGTCGCTTACTTGACGAGCTTTTTCTTGCGCACGACGGCAATCTCATGCCGTCCCTTACGCCGCCGCGCCTTCAGGACGCTCTGCCCGTCTTTGGTTCGCATCCGCACCATAAAGCCGTGCGTGCGATGCCGGTGTCGGTTGTTCGGTTGGTACGTTCGCTTCATATTCCGCCCTTGATTGCCCGCGCATTATACCCGTCCACCCAGCGGCGCGTTGCGAGGGCGCAGAGGGAGGAAGGTGGTGCCGACCGGGGGACTCGAACCCCCAAGCCCTTGCGAGCACTGGCACCTGAAGCCAGCGTGTTTACCAATTTCACCAGGTCGGCGGGAATAAAAAAGGTACCCGACCACGCCGTAGAAGTCAAGTGGGCCGGGTTCGTCGGACGGCGGGGGCGAGGCTGGGGTACACTGCTTTTTCGGCGGGTTCCTTGCCGGCAGACGGCGGCCCATTCTGGGAGCGAGATTTGCAGCACGTTTACTCTTTTCTTCTGTGGATTGACGTCCTGATAGCGGTCATCTTCACCGTCCTGGTCACCTTCCAGGGAGCGAAGGCCGGGGGGTTGACGGGCGCCTCGGCGGCGGTCCGGACAACCTACAAGGGCAAGCCCGGCTTCGATGACTTCATCTCGCGCATCACGCTCGGTACGGGTATCGCGTTTATGGTGGTGACGCTGGTGATGCAGATCATCGCCGCCCGCATCAAGCTCGGCGCGTAGGCGCTCCAAGCCCCAGAGTGGCTCGGCCAGACCGATTCAGGGAGGGGTGTTTGGCACTGTCCTAGCCTCAGCCCTGCGGCTGGCAGCCGACGAGGTCACCGGACGATTGCGGGTCGAGGCCTCGATCTCCGGTAACCGAGTGGGTCGCCGTTGCTACAGCAGCGGAGCAGGCTCGACTCCCGTGGTCAGTGGTCGTGATACAGTGGTCTCACTTCGGTGCTGCCGTCGGGATTTTTCGTAGACTCGCTTCCGCCGTGCCATGCAGGAACGCCTCTGTCCGTGCCGGCTTGTTCCTTGGATCGCATCGAAACGATGCGCAGGCGCACAGAGCCTTCTCCCCACCAGTAGTCCGGACCTGCCTGTTCCGGTGTCATCCCACGGGCCTCCAAAGAAGGATTGCCTTTGGTTACAACGAACAGCCGGGCTTCCGGCTTTCGCTCAATCACGGGCGATGCTTTTGCGGAAGTATCTACAAGCAGATCGCCGAACCAAGCACGGTAGAGCTCTAGCCCGTCCAAAACCGCGGGGGCATCAGGCGCCACGTAGAGCACTTGGTTTTTGGTAGCCCAGACGACGCCCATCCCCAACCACCGCAACATCAGACCACTCCTCGCCCAATACTTCCCATCCTTTGGTCGAGGAGGGGGAATGTATTCCGTTCCGTCCGGTAGAGTGCGAGCGGGCGGATAATCGCTCGGATCGACTGGACGGCTCAGCTCGAATAGAACTTCGGTCCCAGGCTCCAGCACCAGCCACGAGGCCACGGGCTGAGCAGTTTGTGTTTCATCAGTGGTGCCGCGGCCACGAAGCGCCCAGGTCACCGTACCCACGATGACCACACCCACTACCGCAATCACGAGCGGTGCAAACCATCTTCGCTTCATACGAGCCTCCCAAAGAAAGCGATGCCTGGCTCGGTGGGGGCGCGATAAAGAATACTCTCATGATCAACCGCAAGGACTTCGCCGCCGTAGGCGTGCCAATAGCTTACGAAAGCCTCACCCGGAGTCACGATTTCCGCCCCGGGAGTCGGCGGGACCCATGGCGCGTACCCTGAGTCATGCGGCGTATCCGTCATCAGGAACAGGAGTTCGCCGGGAAACACCACCACACGGTGTCCCGCCTCACTGTCGGTTGGTGGCCATCCGACGGCATCGCGGAGGCCTGTCGTTAGCGGATCAGGGTCGGGCAGCCCCCCGGCTGCCATGTCGGAGTTGACTTGGGCAGAGGCTGTAGCAAGCAGCGCAAACGCCCATGCTATGGCACTAATCTGTACCTGAGGATGAATTATGGACCACCGGTTCATTGCCCGCCACCACCTTCAGCCTGCAATCTGGATTGCCAACACAACTATAAGGTTCTCCACGGAGTGCCCGTTCATTACCTTGGCAAATAGGACTTAAGGCCTATGATCGGCGTGGCCGTCGAAGTGACCTCGAGAGAAGCAAGCGAGGCACAAGCACAGGTGAGTCAATGCTTCTTATCCCTCACCATTTATATTGGCAAGTGGCATGCTAAGTTATCGATGCGAGCCAGCAATGCCGAAGCACCAAAGGGGACAGCCGAAGGCGTGTTCAGAAAGGGGCTTCCCGACTTCGCCTCAAAGTGACAGTGGGGTTGTAGCGGAGGTGTGGCGCGGCGGGGTTATGCGGCGCGCTTCGTGGATTCCGCGTCCAGCCCGAGGCGGTCGGGCCACTTGGTATCGGCCGAGGACATCGCATCGGGCTCGCGGGCGGCGACGCGCGTAAGAACGATGTAGAAGATGAACGCCGTTAGGGCGTAGAGGATCACGGCAACCATCATTGCTGCTTCACCAAGCACCATTGTCGGCTAGGCGGGTTGGGGATTGGACCCTAAGACTACTCGTCCGGGTCGCGGCGGATGAGCGAAAGGAACTCGTTTCGAGTCGCGGAGTCGTCGCGAAAGACGCCGATGACGTGGCTGGTCATCACGCTGGAGTGCTGCTTTTCGATGCCTCGCGCCATCATGCACAGGTGCCTTCCCTCGGCTACCACAGCCACGCCCTCGGGCCGAATAGCGTAGTCAATCGCCTCGGCGATCTGGGTCGTCATGCGCTCCTGAACTTGTAGGCGCCGGGCGAAGACGTCCACCACGCGCCCTATCTTGCTCAGCCCGATGATCTTCTCACGCGGGATATAGCCCACATGAACGCGCCCGAAGAACGGCAACAGATGGTGCTCGCACAGGCTGAAATACTCTACGTTGCGCACGATCACCATGCCGTCTCCGGTTGCCTCGAAGAAAGCGTCGTTCAGCACTTCGCGCAGGTCCATCGAGTAGCCGCGGGTGAGGTATCTCATGGCCTCGGCAGCGCGGCCGGGGGTCAGCAGCAGGCCTTCTCGCGACGGGTTCTCTCCGATCTCGGTCAGCAGGTTGCGATAGATCTGCTCCAAGTTGTCTCCCATCTCACTCGTCCCCCACGTATTCGAAGAAGTTGTTCGGCGTCTCGTGGATGCCGACCTTGTGCAGCCTGCCCGGGACCTTCCCCACGAGGCGATCCCAGATCACTCTGCACAGGTTCTCGGTGGTGGGGACCAAATCGTGGAACTCGGGGACTTCCACGTTCAGGTAGCGGTGGTCCAAGACTTCGACGACCTCCTCGTGGACCACGCGGTCCAGAGTGTCCAGGTCCAACATCAGTCCCGTCACAGGATCGGGGCTTCCTGCCAACGTGACCTCGAGCACGTAGTTGTGCCCGTGACCATAGGGGTTGTTGCACGAGCCGAAGATGGCGACATTTTCTTCGTCGCTCAGAGCCGGGTTGTGCAGCCGATGCGCCGCGCAGAAGTCGTACCTTCGGGTCATCAGCATCTTCTCCTCCTCATGCGGCAGGTAATCCAGAGATAGATAGGGGGACTCGACCAGCCGAAGCCGAGTGATGGTCAGCGGTCCCACGCCCTCCGCAAGACGGGCGTACAGGTAGGGAGCGAGGACCTCCAAAGACGGAGGACGTTGGCCGAACTCGGGCACCTGCTTGTTGAGCCAAGTGCCGTTCAGCGGGTTGACCACGCGCTCTCGGAGCAATGCGTCGAGGTTCGCCAGGTTCACCACCATGCCGGTGTTCGAGCAGACACCGCCCTCGACGGTCAGTTCCACGCGATAGTCGTGCCCGTGCGGCCAGGGCGACGCCGTGGACCCGAAGACGGCCCGGTTGTCCGCTTCGCTAAGTGCATCGAGCCAAAAGTTGTGGGCGGCGCTGAAGTGCACAGCGCGTGTAACCCGGTGCATTGCCATGTAGTGATCCTCGAACGCAGTGGCCGACGGGGCACGTGACTTGCATTCTTTCTTTTATTATGCTAAATAATGTCGAGCGTTCGCGAAGGGGAGGGCGATCACCGTGTACATCGAGCAGGACTACAGCGCGTACACCGAGGCACACCACCGCACTTGGGCAACGTTATTCGAGCGCAGAATGGCGACGCTTCCAGACCAAGCCTGCGCCGCGTTCCTCCGTGGCCTCGATATCATTGGTTTTGACCCAATGCACATGCCCCGGATTGGCGATGTGAACGCGAAGCTGGAGCCGCTGACGGGCTGGCAGGCCGCTCCGGTCGGCGGGTACCTCCCGGCGAAGGAGTTCTTCACTTCGCTTTCGCAGCGCAAGTTCCCCACCACCATCAGCATCCGGCCGGAGGACCAGCTCGACTACCTGCCGGAACCGGACATGTTTCACGACGTGTTCGGACACGTGCCGATGCACACGGACCCCGTTTTCGCAGACTTCCTGCAGAAGTTCGGCGAGCTGGGGATGGGGGACTTGAGCGAAGAGGAGCGCACGAGGCTGGCTCGCCTCTTCTGGTTCACCGTCGAGTTCGGCCTTATCTCTGAGGACGGTCGCATCAAGATCTACGGCTCCGGGCTATGCTCCTCGCCGGGCGAAGGCGCCTATGCACTAACGGACGCGGTCGAGAAGCTGCCCTTCGACGCAGAGCGGGTGATGAACCAGCCGTTCGAGATTGACCACTATCAACCGCTGCTCTTCGTGGTGGACTCGTTCGAGCAGGTGTACGAGGCCTTGGAGGAGCAGTTGGGGCGACTTGCGGCGCTGCAATAGGCGCTAAAGCTTGCTGAGGTATACGAAGCAGCGGACCACTGCCCAACCGAGCGGCACCATGAGGATGACCAAGGCGAACCAGTTCACCATTTCGACGGGCAGCAGCCAAGCCAGGGGGAGCGTCAGAACAGAGAGCCCGGCAGTCGCGATTCCCGCTGCCGCGAGCGCACGACCCGCATAGCGGTTAGCTGGGTACCAGACCTCGTCCGATGAAAGTGTCTTAGGTGTGCGGAACCCGTACCAGGGATTGCGCTTGACCCGTCCGGCGGCGAGCGGCAGACCGACGACACAGATCAGCAGGCCCAAAACTCCCATAACAAGAAGCATTCCCGTCGTCAAACCCCCCTATCGGTGTAATCGCTAAGCCATAAACCTACGGTGGAGATACCGGTCCGGTTGCGCCGGCAAAAGTGTTAGCAGATTGTTCACGTTCGACTGGGAGTCTGTCAACCCGCACGATATCGGCACCGGACCGGTGACGAATCGGCACCCGACAGGCCATACTACATCCAGCGCCACATAGGCGCATTCCTCGTTGGTAAGGTCATGGGGGACGAGATGGGGACTTATCGGATTGCTACGCTGTTTTTGGCCTTTGCAGCTCTTGTCGCATCGGCTTGGGCGACTGAAGTCAAGATACTCGACTGGAACATCAAGCGGGCGGTCGGCGCCAACAGCCCCAATTCGGCCGCTCAGCCGTACATGGCGCGGATCGTCAACTACCTCGATCCCGACATCTGGCTGATCCAGGAACTAGGTGGCAACACCTCTGGCTGGAACTGGGTCAACCAGCGCGCGGCGCTAGACACTTTCATCCAGACCTACCTGACCATCTACGGACCCTCGCCGCAGCGGGATGTGAACTACTACGTGTACGTGAACACCCGATCCGACGGCTACACGAGCTGTGCGGTGGTGAGCAAGTACCCGTTCTATAGTGCGACGGACGTGTACATCGGCTCTCCCGGCCGTGGGTTTACCTCGACACGAATCAACGTTCCCGGCACGAACGGCTTGCTAGTGTTCACCGGTCACTTCGACTCGGGCGGGACTACCACGGACGCTCAGAACCGCCAAGTCAACGCGGAAGGCGCGCGGGACACCGTGAACTACATGGCCTCGCTGTATCCTGGTAGCGCCATCGTACTTACCGGCGACTTCAATGAGAACGAGGATGCCGACTTGCCGAAGGTTTACCCGCTCGGCACCACGCTTCCTAACGGACACACTTACTGGCCCATTACGACGGTTCTTCAGACGCCCACCTACGATCTAGTCCCGCTGCAGCCGTTCGGCGACAAGCGAACCTGGCGCTCCACCACGCCGTCGCAGCGGTTCGACTACATCATGGTGTCCCCGAACAACGGGGTGAGGGACAACGTGACGGTTCTCAGCAAAGGCGTGTTCAACAGCGCACAGAACACGCCGCCCGGGGTGTTCGCGGGAGACAGCGCAAACGCCTCGGATCATCATGCCGTGTGGACCGTACTGGATGTGACCGCAGGTGCAGGACTGGCGACCGTGACCGGCCGCGTGACGCTGGAAAACTATGTGGGGCCTGCCGGCTTGATGGCACTGATGCAGTTCCGCGCTCCCGGCACGCAGACGGTTCTCCACTCGGACCTTGCCACGTTGGGCGCCTCTGGCGATTACAGCCTCAGCGGCGTGCCTGCAGGCACGTACGACGTTGCCGTGAAGTTCCCGAATTGGCTGCGTCAGGTGCTACCCAGTCGGGTCATAGTCGGACCGACGACCACGGGCGTGGACTTCACGCTGCGCAACGGAGATGCCGATGGCAACAACGCCGTGGACCTGGCCGATCTGAACACAGTACTTACCTACTTCGGGAATCCCGGAGGGATGGGAGACCTCACGTGGAACGGCTCCGTGGACCTGGTGGACCTGAACATCGTGCTGACCAACTTCGGCCTGCAGGGCGATCTATGAGTTGCCACTCGCTCGCAGCAGTCGAAGCTTGGCATGCACCCGAATAATGTCGCCGGTAGCGAGACGGGACCCCTCGCCGTAGTTTTGGGTCCACTCCCAGAGTCGCGCACCCGTGCCACCCGACCACTGCAGGATGTGTAGGGTGATACGGTCGGGCTCGACCATGGCGCGGACGGATTGCGTTCCATCAGACAATACCGCGACGCCTTGGTCTCCCTCGGCACGCAGCGAGGCCCAATAGACGCTGCGCTTCGTGGAGCGGAAGTCGTTGCAGCCGAGAGGCGTATTGTCCCAAGACCAGGGCCTCTCCGGCGGCACGCCGTCTCCACTCTTACGGAACGCCAGCGACGAACCACGCGGCCTGCCGATGTGATCCTCTGGATAGTCCGTCCACTCGGCCCTGCGCTCCCAATCCAGTGTGTCGCAATCGCGCGGTACGGAGAGGCGTAGGCCCACCTCGCGGGCGAGTATGTCGGGCCCCGAGTAGATGAACTCGGCGGAGCACTCGACCTCACCGTTGGGTTGCACTAGGTAGTCGTAGCCCCCTTTTAGGTCCTGATACTCGCCTTCGATTCGGATGCGCACACCCGCCCCTTCCGGCGACACGCTCAGGCTCGACAATCGCCACGAGCGCTCGTCCAGTAGCGGCGCGAGCGGTCTCCCCGTTGGCAGAACGTGAAGAGAAGGCAGTTCAAGCAACACCGTCTCGCCGTCTACCGTGCAGCGTCTCAGCCGTCCACCCATATGGCCGTATGAACCGGGCGCACCCTTGCCAATGGCGAGGTCGAACCCATCACCGGTGATGCGGTAGGAATCGCTGTTCAGGGCGGCCTCTTCTGTCAAGACCAGCCGCTCGCCAAAGCCGCGCGTCACCGGCGGCTGGGGCCTTGCGGACCCGCCGACGACGAGCGTGACCCTGTCCACCTCCACCGAATCCTTTACGAACACGAGGCTGATGGCCTCGCCGTCAGTGAGGCGGCGAGGTAGCTGAACACCGATCCGTCCGCGTGAGTGGGGGGGCAGAGGATGGGTGGCAGTGACGATTTCCTCACCCATCTTCCAGCGGACGGACAACTCGGAGAGGTCGGTGAAGTCGTATCGGTTCTCGACCTCCACTTCCACGCGATTACCTTCCATCACATACGGCCCGCCGAGCACGGCGATGGGCGAGTGCAGTTTGCGAACGTGGAAGAACTCGGGCTTCTCCCGCCTCCATCCATCCACAACGCCCCACGGGGCGTCGCCGACGATCCCGCGTCCCTGCATCTTGTAGTCGGCGTCGAGGAACAGCGTGGGTGGGGCGCCTCGTCCATACTCGTAGCCGCGCCCCGGAATACAGGTTAGGTCATCGGACCAACACCAGATGAAGGACCCTTGCGTAGTCTTGCTGTCCAGGAAGCGGCGCATCACCTCGATCAGCGGCACGCCATATAGGTCTCGCAGCCCGGGGTCTACCCAAAGCTCCCCGAAGTCCCCCCAGATGCCTTGGAAGATGCACAGGCTCTCGTCGAAGAATAGCGGCAGGTTGCGCCCTTCGTGTTCTTCGATGCGCTGGACGCTCATCGGGTTGTGCAAGGTAGCTATCTCGAGGTCGGCACTGGTGGCCGCACCACACGGCCGTGAGGGGTCCCACTTCTTCACCCACTCGTGTGCCCGCTCGAAGGCCCAGCCGAACCGGCTCTCGTTACACAGGGACCACATGAAGACCGATGGGTGATTCCTGTCACGTGCGACCGTCTCTGCCTCTAGCTGCAGGATGCGGGGAGCGAACCGCAGGTCGTCCGCAGCACCCACCCAACAGAAGGGAGCTTCCGCCTCTACGTACAGGCCGAGCCGGTCGGCCGTGGATGGGAGGGAGGGCACGGGTGGGTAG
>JABRVX010000063.1 GCA_039961735.1 Fimbriimonadia bacterium | reverse complement strand
AGCGGCGCGACGTCGTTGCCATAGGCATCGAACACGTACCGGTCGGTTATGCTCTTAGACGTGTTCATCAACCCTCTCACATGCCCCAGGCCATCCCGCAAGGCCAACCGGGTGAGGCTCGTCTCCCGATAGTACCCCTGGTACCCACCGGCGCCCCACACGTGCCGGACCAGCACCGTCCCCGTCGGCCCGACCTCCATCAGCAGTTCATCGCCTTCCCAAACCAGATACCTCGTCACCGGCTGTTGTCCAGGCGGGCTGAAGCTCTCCACCGCCGGCCTCCCGAAGGCATCGTACGTGCAAGAATACCTCTGCTCCGTTGCCTGTCCGTACGGCGTATACCAGACACCCGTCAGCCGGTTCTCGTCGTCGTATGCATACTCCCACTCGCCTTGCTGATATACCTCGAGAGATGATACCGCCCCATCGTCCCCATAGGTCACCCACCAGTCCGGCAGCGTGTTCCAGTCCACCATGGCGAGTTGGTTGTACTCGACGGTCCACGCGCTCGTCTCTCCGCCGCCCAGGTTCAGATCGGTGAGGTTGCCCGCTTGGTCATAGTTGTAGCCACGGTAGAACTGGTAGCTGTCCACGCGTTGCTCCGTCTCCAGTTGGGCGCGGTGATCGTACTCATAGCTTACCGTTCCGTTCGCGCCGCCGCCGATGGTCTCCGTGACACTCGCCACCGACGCATCCGAGTAGGGGGCGTACTCGAACTTCATCAGCGTGTTGGCCCCGTTCTTGGTCTCGACCTTTTCCAAGAACGACTTGTCGTCCCCGGCCTTATAGGTATAGGTTGTCACCACCCCGGTGGGATCCGTCTCGGTCTTCAGCCTGCCCGCGCGGTCATAGGTCCAGGTCCACGTGTTCGGGGTGCCGAACCCCAACAGGGTCCGTCCGCCTGGAGGCGAGAGAGGGAACACGAACTCCAGCTTGGTCAGCCGCCCGGCGTCGTCCAGGGTGTACCGGCTCTCCACCCTCGAGTCGGTGCCACCGGCCACCAGCCCAGACTTGGTCTTCTGCACGGTGCCGTCTGGGTTGTAGAAGTACTCGATCACGTACTGCTTGTTCTGCAGCGCGTCGAAGGTCCGGATCGCTTTCCAGAGCCGTCCATAGGCGTCGTAAACGTAGTCAATGGCACCAGGTCCGTCGTCCACGTATTCCAGTCTGCCGGCAGCGTCATAGGTGAAGGCCACGTCGGGGTCGTTGGGATAGTCAATCCCGGTAAGCCACTCACGGTCTTGGTCGTAGATGTAGCCGATCGTGTGGCCGTCGGTGGTGCTCCGCGCCCGCAGTGTCCCTTCGGCGTTGTAGTAGAACTCCTCGCTGGATGTGGTGCCGCCAGTGTTCCGGTGAGTGATGGCGGTGAGTTCCCCTGCGTTGCCGTAGGAGTACTCGAGGATGGTCTCACCTGCCAGGTGCTGTTCGGCCTTATTGCCATCCCAGACACGCGTCAGGCGTCCTGCGTCATCATAGTCGAGGTAGGCGAACCTGTCCTGGAAGCCATCGTCGAAGGCGACGCATCGCAGCTTGCCAGGGTTATCCCCACCGGGGTACCGGTCGAAGTGCACCTCACGACCTACCTCGTCCGTCACCTTCGTGAGCAGGCCACCACCGTAGGTGAACGACGCCACCGAGTCGTCAGTGTGGGTGATCGTGCTCAGGTTGCCGAACAGATCGTACCCGAACCGGGTGCTGATCTTGTCGTAGCCATCGTCCTCAAAGGAGTACTGGGTTAGGTTCTTTCTCAGATCGTACTCCTCGAAGTACACGCTGCGGCCCGTCGGATCGGTGTACCTCTTGGGAAGCGAGCGGTATTCCGCGGGGTCCTGTTGCTCCTCTCCATAGTACTCGATCAGGTCACTCGCGCGGTCTGGCGCTGTCGCCTGCTTCAACTGCCCGATGCCGTTGTAGTCGAACAGCCAGTGAGCGCCCCAGGGTGAGGTCATTGTCGTGAGCGCGGCAGCGGGATTCCCGCGTTGGCCGTAGGCGAACTGCCACGAGATGCTCGTCGGGTCTGTGACGGCGGCGACAACTGGCTCACCACCTGCAGTCGCCCAACTGACGGTCCAAGTGTCGTTCGCGCTGTTGGTAACAGATGCGACGCGTTGCGAGTAGCCGTCGTAGGTGAGCTCGTAGCCGTTCGCGAGCGCGCCCGCTTCCGTATCCCATTCCACCGTGGTCGCGCGATCGTACTGGTCCAGGTTGACGACGGTGCGTGACGGGCGACCGGCGCCACTGAGCGTTGCTCCTTCTGTGTGAATCTCGCTGACCCGCGGGATGCCCGTGACATCCGTAGCGGTCCTCAGACGTGTGGTGGACGTCTTTCCGGTCGGGTCGGTCGCTGTCACCACGTAGTCCCGCCCGGACTGGTACCTCGTAAGATTCGTTGCGAACTCTGCTTCTTCGAATCCCACCGTCGTTGCCTGCATCTTGGGGTAGCCGAAGCGATCGGTGAACGCCACCAGGTGGGGCTCGTTCTGGGACTCGAAGGGCGCGGCCGAGTGCGCTACCTGCGTCACCGTCTGCGGCGCGTCGCAGCCGGTACTGCAATCGTCGGTCAGCGTCCTAGCACTAATAAGTGCGCCGGGAACGCCACCCCACCCGAAGATGTACTGCTGAACCTGAGCCCACTCCTGGCCGACCGGATCGAAGGTCTCACGTATATAGCCCGCCATCTGGCCCTCGAGGGTCCACGTGAACGTGAACCGCTCCCCCGGCCTTTCGAGCATCCGCAGGTAACCCGGGGGCCCGCCTTGCTGGGTCGTGTACAGGTCCCATGTCCAGGTTTCCCCGCTCCAACTGAACGTAGCGGTCCGCTGTTCGTGGTTGATCGAGACCTCGTTGCCAAACGGGTCGGTGATGCCCGTCAAGAGGTGAATGGGCACGTTGTCCGTGAGACCCGCGTATAGGCCGAACGTGTAGGTCCACCCACCCTTGGAGCCGATTCTGCCCGGCGGCCCCGCGTTCGTGATGGTAGAACCTCCCATCACGAAGTTCAGGTCTGACTCCACGCGCTGCGCGCCGTTGTAGGAACCGAACCGGATGCGCGCTCCGGTTGCATCAACCGCGAAGTCGCCAATGTCGGGGTCGGTCAGGCTCGTTAGGCCCTGAGTGGTGCTACCGAGGATGCCCGCCCTTGCGGAGGCACTGGGAGACCCCACGCCTGTCTCTGTGGTACGAGCTGGAACAACGACGAAGCCGAGTCTGCCTGCCGGGTCTACATCGTTGGAGAAGGTGTCCGGAGTCCAGTAGTCGAGGAGGGCCTGGCCCGGCTCCACCCGCATGGAGAGCCAGTGCGACATGTTGCCGAATGGCGGTGGGAACAGAGTGGGCACCGGGTCGCCGGGGCCGCCCTCCTCCCCGTCGTCCTGGAGCTGCGAGCGAAGAGGCACTGTGCCGGTAAAGACGACGAACTCGCCCCCTGCGCTAGCCGTCCCCCCGAGCGGTTCGATCGTCAGGATGCCGCACTCACAACCACCGCCTGGTCCTGAGGGGAGCGCGATCGCGGGAAAGATGAAACCGGGTTCAGCGGGGTACACGTCAATCTCGGATTCAGCAAAGATGAAGCCTGCTGGAGGGGGAGTCCCAGAGATCATCTCCTCAGAGATCTCGATACCGGATTCCACCTCGCAGCTTCCACTCCACCAGTGCGGAGGGGCCGGGTCCCTAACCATCTCGAGCGAGCGAATCGTAACCGCTTGCGCTTGCCTGATGTCCCCCTCGCCCACAA
>JABRVX010000062.1 GCA_039961735.1 Fimbriimonadia bacterium | reverse complement strand
TGTCGGGATGACCAAGAAACTGAATCCCTACGGGCAGGCTCTGGACAAGCTGGTACAGGCCGACAAGGGCAAGAAGCTGACCGCGGAGATTCTGAAGAAGCTGAACGACGTCGACTCGGACGGGGACGGCGTGAAGAACCTCGCGGAGATCAAGGCTGGCACGATGCCCGGCGACCCGAAAAGCAAGTAGCCGTCTGGGGGCGCCGCGCCGCGCTCACCTTCTCCCTCGGAGTGACATCCCCTCCGACACATCCTGATCCTGTTTCGGCCGTCGCTAGTCGCTCGTACCGTCACGCTGAGCCTGTCGAAGCGTGCTATCGGGCGCCACGAGCGTTGGGGCAGAAGTCGGTGGCATGAGTCGCCCCCATGTCGGGCAGTTATGGGCTTTTTCAACAGGCCCGGGAAGGGGGCAAGGGGGTTAGATCAGGCCGAGGGACTTGCCAACTTTGTGGAAGGCTTCGAGGGCGTCGGCCAGGTCTCGATCGGTGTGGGCGGCGGATGGCATCGTACGAATGCGTGCCTTGCCGCGCGGAACCGTCGGATAGACGATGCCGAGGGCATACACGCCCTCGTTCCACAGCATCTGCTCGGCTTCCTGAGTCTTGCCCTCGTCACCGATGTAAACCGGGGTGATCGGAGTCTCCGAACCCATGGTGTCGAAGCCGAGACCTGCTAGGTCTTGCTTCCACTTGCGTGCGTTCGACCATAGACGGTTCATCGGCTCGGGGTCGTTCTCCATGATGTCTATCGCCGCGATGAGTGCCGCAGCCACTGCGGGTGGGTGTGCGGTGCTGAACAGATAGGGTCTGCCACGGTTGATCAACCACTCCTTGAGCAACTGCGACCCCGCGATATAGCCACCTACTACGCCCAGCGCCTTGCTCAGAGTACCGAGCTGAATATCCACCCGTCCGTACAGACCGAAGTGAGAGGTCGAGCCTGCACCATTCTTGCCTAACACTCCGCTCGCATGCGCATCGTCCACCATTACCAGCGCGTCGTACCTTTCGGCCAGCGCCACGATGTCAGGTAGTGGTGCGATGTCTCCGTCCATGCTGAATACCCCGTCTGTCACGATCATTCGCTTAGCGAAATGCTGCGTCTTCTTAAGGATGTCCTCGAGGTGGTTCATGTCCTTGTGGGCGTACACGTAGCCCTCGGACTTCTTGTAGGCGGCGGAGGAGAGCCTCACACCGTCAATGATGCTGGCATGGTTTAGCTCGTCGGAGATGATCACGTCGCCGTCCACCATCACTGCGGGTATGCACCCCGAGTTGGCCGTAAAGCCGCTGGTGAAGACCAGCACGGCTTCCACCTGCTTGAACTTCGCGAGTCGCTGCTCCAACTCGTCGTGAATCGCCATGGTGCCACCGATCCATCGCACGGCGCCGGCGCCCACTCCCCACTCGATGGCGGCCTTCACGAACGCCTCCCGCACCTTCGGGTGGTTGGCCAGGCCGAGGTAGTTGTTGGACGACATGTTGACGACTTCTCTGCCGTTCATGCGGACGCGCCCGCCTGCGGGGGTCTCCAGAATGCGAGGTGTCTTGTAGAGGTGTTGTTGCTTGAGCGTGTCGAGCTGGCTCGCGAGCCAATTCTGTAGAGTCTGGTTCATTGCCGGGTTCCTCCGGAAGCATAGTATATCGGAGGGGTCGGGCCGGAGTCGAGCGCTGCTCCATGGGGGGGGAGGTCGGGTCACTGACGAGACACCACATTCCGGCGGGGCGGCGTCCGCACCCCTGTACTGCCTGAACCTGACGCCTACCCCAAACCTCCCCCCGCCACTTCGCTCTGAAGGGAGTCAGTTCCCAATAACCCACCCTCATCATCGGGTGGAGAGATGCCTTGCTTCGGCCGGGCTGGTTACTCCCTAGGCTTGGCTTGCCCCCATCCCAGGGCGGATGGGGGCAAGGTGTCGGGGAATCGGGCTACACGTTCGCGTAGTCGTTGATGCCGGGGACCGGGTTGCCGCGGACGACGTACATCTTGTGCTTTTCGTAGAAGCCCGGTGTGCGCGTCAGCTTCGTCGTCGCCGGCATGAAGCGCATGGTGTAGCCGGCGCGCCGCTTATTCGAGCGGTTCACGTTCGAGCCGTGAATCAGCCAAGGCTCGTGCATCGAGAACTCACCCATCTTCAGCTCGATGTCCACGGCTTTGCTCTCGTCCACCTCGCTCATCGGCAGGCCGAGGTGCAGAACCTGTGTGCCGGTGTCCTGCGGCACGTGCTCAATGGGGCCGCGGGTGTGCGTACCCGGGATGACCCTCATGCAGCCGTTTTCTGGCCCCGCGTCGTCAATCGCCAGCCACACGGTCAAGATGTCCATCGGCTCCAGCGGCCAGAAAATGCCGTCTTGGTGCCACGGGACAGCGTGCCCCTCACGCTCGGGCTTGCACAACAGATGGCTGGAGAACAGCACGATGTTCGGGCCGATGAACTTCTCGACGGCATCCAACAAACGGGGGTTGGTGCATAGCGCGTACATCTTCTCGTCTTCGTTGTGGATGCCGTTCATACGCTCCGGCCACTCGTCTTCCTTCAGGTTGGCCATCAGCCAGTCCACGTGTTCGCGCGCGGCTGCCAACTCGTCGTCGGTGAGGATGCGTCCAAAGCGGATGTAACCTTGCCGACGATAGAGGTCCACATCGGCCTGTGTGATTGCTGTCGGGTCGATGGAAACAGTTTGCAACGGGACACCTCTTCAGGGATCTGGGCGCTCGGCCCAGATCATTATACATGCTAAATATCCTTGTCGTCAGCAGGGAGGCGCAGAGCTTCGTAGTTCCGGCGTCCCGCCGGATGCGATTCATCGCCGGGACGGCGAAACCGCGCGACAGGTGCCTACTGCCCGAAACGACCGAAGTTCACCAGGGTCGCGGCGATGTCGTCCAATCCGACCGTGCCGTCCCCGTTCACGTCGCACGGATGCGGTCCGGGCGCCCCGAAGTGGATCAGGATGGGGTTCAGGTCGCGGATATCCACGGCGTTGTCGCCGTTGACATCGCCGATGTAGGGCACTTGCCAGTCCACTGTGTTGTATCCGTAGATGAGCGGGATGCCCACCTGCTTCACCGAAAGATAGCCCTCGGGCTTCAGCACGAGGTCGTACGTGCCCGAGCGGTAGACCGACACGCTGTACTCGCCCGATGGCCCGAGCACCGTGTCCACGGCCTTGACCAGCCGCCCCTCGCGGTAAAGGGACAGCTTTACAGGCTTCCCGACCAGGGAACCGGCGTATCCCGCGAGCTGGACATACCCCGAGATCGTTGCTGTACGGAGCGCCCAGTCAACGATGTTCGCAGCAACGGTCTGGTTCTCGGTGTAGTTCGGGAAGTAGACCTGTGAGAAGCCGTCCCAGTCGCCAAAGACCAATACTCGGCCGTTGGCGGTCTCCAGTGTCTGCTCCATCACGATGCAGTCCTTGGTGCCATAGGGATCATTAAAGAGGGTGACTGCGGAAGCGGGGCCGTTTACCACCCCGTTCTTTGGCACATACAACTGCGTAACGCCTTGGTTGATTGCGTGCGGGGTCACGACCTGACCCCAGCCGTACGTCGTCTGACTCCAGATGCTCACTCCGAACGTGCTCACAACGGAGTTCAGTACGGCCTGATCGATGCCTCAGCCACAGTCCCCGAAAAAGATGAGCGTCCCCCCATCGCGAACCCACTGGAACAGCGCAGCTTGTTCCGGCGCGGTTATCGAGGGGCCTTTAAAGTGCGACAAGTACAGAATGTCAACGGTGTTCAGAAACTCCTCGGAGAGCACCGTGGTCTGCCGCCAGGTGACCCCCCGAGCGTTCCACAGGGCACGCACGCCGGACATGTACGATCCGGTTTCCATGTTGTACACGTAGCTCAGAAGCACGCTGTCGGCGAAGATGCCGACGTCCGCGGCCCAAGAGGCTCCGCCGACACTCAGTGCCAACGCAGCCAGGATGCGCTTCATAGGCCACTCTCCTTATCACCGGCATGAAATCGCCGAGGCGGCTCGAGCGGGGGTCACTTCGTCGGACAGTGCCGCCAATTGCCACAGCCGGTTACTCGACTGGCCGGTAGGTTTGTACATTATAACGCAGGAATGACCGGACGAGGAGGAGGACTTCAGTAGGTGCTGCCGGATGGGTGCGAGGGTACACCTTATGGCGCGTCCGCGGCGCGGTGGCTGGCCATGGGAAGGATGTGGCGACAAGTGGGTGTAAGGTGAAGATCGTTCTGCAGTCTCCGCAGCGACACCGACTGGACGGTGCAGCCTAGTACGGGCAACGCGTTGCGCGTGGCACGCAGCTAGGTGAGCCATGACTCGACAATCGAGATGGCCAGGACATCCCAGTCCCGAAGACCGGCTATTGCCCTACACGGGCGAAGTTGATCAGCACGATGTTGAGGTCCAGCAGATCCACGAGGTCGTTGCCGTTGGCATCGGCCAAGTTGAATCCACTCTTGGCGAAGTCCACCAGCACCATGTTCAGGTCCGCGATGTCAATCGCGTTATCGTTCCACACGTCACCGTTGTACGGGAAGTGCCAGCCCATGGCAGTCGGACCAGATATCGTGACGCCCGGCTTGAGGACGCTCAGCCAATGCCAGGCCTTGCAGCGCAGGGTGTAGGTGCCGGGACCCGGAAGTGTGAAGGTGTACGACCCGGCCTCGTCCTCGAGCCACGTGAACAGCGAGTCCACGAGCACGCCGTCCTGATAGACCCACAGTTCGAGCGGCATACCCGTCATGGGCCCCACGTAGTCCGCAAGCGATACCGTGCCGTACAGCGTTACCGTGGGGTTCATGGCCCAGTTGGCGAGGTTCCTCACCAGTTTCAGGTTTTGCTCCTCCAGCGTCAAGAAAAAGTCAATGAACATGTCGCAGTCGCCGATGACGAACACCCTGCCGAGCCCCACGATCGGGCTACCTTCGAGGACGGCTGCACAGTCGTTTCCGAGCTGGTCCACGATGAGCCGTTGAGCACCGTCGGGCAGTGCGAGATGACCGTTTTGACCGATGTACGGCGAGGTCACCCCTTGGGTAATGGGGTGCGAGCCGACAACGCTCCCGTAAGCCTCGGCAATCGTGCCGCTCAGCACGAAGCCGAACAGGGCCAGCATGCTGTTGTAGGCCGTCTGGTTGTTGTAGCAGTTGCACTCGGCGGTGACGACCAGCGTGCCGCCCGCCTGAACCCAGTTCACCAGCGCGGTCTTCTCGGCGGAGCCGAGGTTCTGCGTGCTGATCTTGCTGGTTACGAATACGCTGACGCCATTGAGGAACGTGGATGTGAGTGACGATGTCTGCTGCCAGACGGCGCCACGGTTTTGCCACTCGGTACGGAACTGGGAGAGCTGCCCCGCGGTCTCGATATTCCACGAAGGACCGAGGAGCCGGGAGTTGTCGAAGATGCCTACGTTGACTGCAGGCGTCGCCTGCGCGAGACACCCGAGAAGCACGAGGATAATCGCTCGGTTCATGCCACTCTCCTTGGGACACGGTCCCGTGTCGGCGATCGGGGATTGATTCGCCGCTGTGTCCCCCCACCATTATAACGCGGGCTTAGCGAGCCGACAACCGTATGAACGCGATATCGCGCACAGACTAGCCGCCCAGCTTGTCCATCGCTTTGCCGATTGCGCGGAGTAGCTCGGTTTGTATGTGGGTTAAGGCAAGATCGGAGCGCGTCCGCTCCAGAACTGTCCGCAACGCATCGCAGGTCCGGCGCAGACCACCGGTAAGACTGTCGGGGAAGTCCACGGTGATCAATTCGTCGTAGATCTCTTCCATAACGGACATGATGCGGTCGGCCTCAGCGAGGTTGCCAGCACGCATTAGGTCGAGAACGTATCGCCTGCACTCCGAAGATGCCTCCGCCATTCCGTTCATGTACGCAGGAATCGTTACCTCGAGATCCTCTGGACTGGGCAGCGGCCGATTTAGCACGATTGCCAGTACCGCCTCGCCCTCGACGTACTCCTTCTCGGCGTCGCTACGGTAGTTGGAATAGCACAGCTCGGGGTAGGGGGCGAGGGCGGCCTGCATGTCGCGCACCAGTTGCCTGGTCGCGTCGAGCTTGGCGCGCGCCTCGTCGAACTCCTTGCGATGGATGCTGCGAATCGCTCGGGAACTGGATTGCACCACCTGTCTGCATAGAGGCAAAGCGGCTTCGCGTCCTTGGTGCTGAAGGGTCAGGGTTTGCCGCAGGTCCTCCATCACTTGCGCCCAACCTGAGTCGCTCATATCACACCTCTCTCGTGCAAGCTAACGTGGCGGTTCTCCCCAAGGATCACGTGATCCAAAAGGTCCACGCCCAGGATTCGCGCCGCCTCTGCCAACCGCCGGGTCACGGCGAGGTCCTCCTCGCTCGGTTCGGGGTCGCCGCTCGGGTGGTTGTGGGCTACGATGACACTCGCCGCGCCCTCGCGGACGGCCTCCCGGAAAACCTCTCTCGGCTGCACCACCGTGGTGTCGAGTGCTCCGATGGAAACCGTTCGGCTCTTCAAGATGTGGCCCTTCGAGTCGAGTAGGATGGCACAGAAGTGTTCGCGGCGCTCGTCGCGCAGGTGAGAAAACTCTCTGGCCACGTCCTCGGGTCCGCAAATCACCGTGCGCTCACCGAGCCCTGCCTGAAACACCCGCCTGCCCAGCTCCAGCGCGGCCAGCACCCGACACACAGCGACCGGCGACACCGGGATACCCTGCAGGTCGGCGGGCGCCACGTCTCCGAGGCGGCGGATGCCCCCGAGCTGCTGCAGCAGACCGCGGCTTGTATCCACGGGGTCTTCACCGTTGGGACCGGCGTCAAGAAGGAGCGCAAGTAATTCTACGGGGGCCAGCGAGCCCGGCCCGTGCCTCTGCAACCGGACCGTCAGGTCGTCGAGTGCGCTCACTCGGCTAGCTTACCTCGGCGGTATCGAGGCAAAGGGGACACGATTCGCGCCTACGTTCACTATAATGGAGTTGCGCGGCACGGATCGGCTTGAGCCGCCGCGCCGAGGCATCGCGCTCTTACCCTGCGAGAGGAGGCGGGAGATGCAGATGCTCTTCATCGTATGCGAGACGGGCGTGGACTACCGCGTCACGAAGATTCTGGACGAGCTCGAAGTGCCAGGATACACCCGGCAGTCCGGGTTCTCGGGGGTCGGCGAGGGAGGTAGACGAGGCTCGCACATGTCTCCCGGCCAGAACACCCTGTTCATCAGCGTCATGCCGGACGAGCTTGCCGCGAAGGTATGCGAGAAGCTCAAAGAGTTCTGCGAGAGCCATGAGAGCCGAAAGCCCGTCGCGCTGCGCGTTTTCGCCACGCCGGCAAATGTGTGCATCTGAGGGACAGGCCGGACCCGCCTGGCAAGAGTCAGGCCGTCGTGAGTGATCCCGGCACATCGGCGGGTTCTGCAGCGCGCGCGGCGTGGCATCGCCTGCGGCACGCCACTTGCCGTAGTGGCGTATAGACCAGCGAAGAGGCGAACCCATGGCAAGGGAAACTGACCGCGAACCGCTGTTTCGGCTCGCCTTCCGAGGCTACTCACCCCCGGAAGTTCACGAGTATCTGGACCAGCTAGGACGCGAGATAGAGCAGACGACGGCTCAGGTTCGGGCACTGGAGGCCGAGCGCGTGCGCCTTCGAGAGCAGGCGGATGAGGCCACGGCCGAACTCGCCCGACTAAGCGCGGAACTGGAAACCGAGCGGGCGTCTCGCGCACGGGTCGAGTCCGAGATGGAAGCGCTCCGACAGGAAGTGGCTCGGCTCGAAGCGGAGCGAGCGGCACTCGGCGAGCAGCTAGCAGCGGACCGCAATCGCACGGAAAAGATCCTCTCGGCGGCGCAGGAAGCGGCCGAACAAATGAAGTCCAGAGCTCGCAAGGAGAGCGACGGCATCCTGCGGGCCGCCATCGAGCGGGCGGAACGCTTCGACAAGGAGACGAGGCAGAAGCGGGAGGAGTTCGAGGCCGAGCAAGCACGGCTCAGACGCGAGTTCGAGGAGTTCCTAGCGAACGCGCGTCAGGTCGCCCAGAGCTTCATCCACACCGTGGACCAGGCAGAGCTCCGCTAAGCCGTCCTTCGTTCGAGCCCAAACACCGAACGTAGGCGGTTCACGATCCCGCCCTGCTCCTGTTCTATAGCCTGTCCAGCGATGACAGAGGCTATCGTGAGAACGCCCCGAGAAGCCTGGAGCCCCCGATCGGCCAGAAGGAACGGCTTCCGCTGCCGGATGTACTGGATGGCCTTCGGGTCGTGACGGATCGCGCCTGCGTACTGCAGCGACTTACCGAGAAACTGCTTGACGATGGACTGCAGCTTCACGTACAGGGCGGAGGCCTGGGCGTCGTCCTCCGCCATGTTCACCACCAGCCTCACCACGGCATCCGGCTTTCGTCCGTAAAGCACCTTGGCGGTGGCGTACGCGTCCGTGAGGCTCGCTGGGTCGGGTGTGGCGACCAGCAGCGTCTCGTCGGCGGCCTCCAGGAACATCATCACGTGCGCGTCCACCCCTGCGCCGGTATCGAAGATGAGGTAGTCGGTGGAGCTTTGGAGCTCCTCCAGACCCATCAGGAACGACTCGAGCTGGGGCCCGCTCAGGTTGACAAGGGTCTCTACACCAGATCCGCCTGCGATGTATCGGACGCCGCCGGGTCCCGTGGCGACCACGTCTAAGAGCCGCTTCTCCCCCGACACCACGTTCTGCAGATTGAACGCGGCCCGCGTTCCCAGTACGATGTCCAGATTGGCAAGGCCCAGATCCGCATCGAAGATCACCACGCGCTTCTGAAGCGAGGCGAGAGCGAGACCCAGGTTCGCCGACAGGTTGGTCTTCCCGACGCCACCCTTTCCGCTCGTAACTGCAATCGTCCTCATGTTACATAAGCCCCCAAACTAGTCTCCGCCGCATCAGGCTGCCCTCGCGCCGCGATCGCGCCTCCCAAGCCAACGTCGCCAGAAAGGCTCGCGGCTCGGCCTTTCCCCGTGCACCACCACTAGGTCGAGAAGCTGGTCCCGGTCCTGGTCGGCTTCGATTGGCGGAGAGGGAGCCTCCGGCATCTCTGCGGACCAACTGTAGGAGCGTAGAACCTGGCTGAGCTGCAGAGGCGAGGTGAACCGACGCTCCGGATCAGCATCGAGGCACCGTGCCAGAATCTCGCGCAGGGCTAAGGGTAGCCGCTGGTCATCATCATACTGATGCGTCCAGTGGCGGCCGCTCGCGCCACTCTCGTGCGGGTTGCTTCCCGTCACGCAGTGCCACAGCAGGGTGCCTAGAGGGAAGACCATGCTTGTCGCCGCTCCCACTTGCCCGGCTCTGTCGGGTGCAAGGTATTCCGCCGGAGGGCGAACCAGAGGCACCCACAGCGGCCCGTTGGGCGTGATCAACACATTCGCCGGGCACACGATATCGCACGACCCCCCCTTGCGGTTCAGCGCATCCACCCCATCCGCCAGGGCTGCTACGAGCTGGGTCGCCTGCGCAATCGAGCGGGCACCTCGGGTCCGAAGCACGTGCTGCAAGTTCTCGCCTTCGAGGTGTTCGAAGACCGTCCAGCGATAGCCCTCGGACGGGAACCAGTCGTAGACTGCAGCGACCGTATCGGAGTGCACTCGCGCCGCTGCTTTGGCCAATAGGAACTGATGCGTGGCCTCGGGTGCCTGCTCGGGTACGGAGGCGAGGGTGACGGGTCGCTCGAGAACCTCGTCCCACGCGTCGAAGAGCGCAACCGAATCCACACAACGGCGAGGCTCGGCATTACGAAACCGATTGGGCAGGGCCTGCACACGCGAGAAGACGCCTTCCGGAAGGGACTCGGCAAGCCCGTAGGCCAAGCGAATGGCCGTCAGCAGGTCGGACTGAGAGGCGATCCGTACCGCCAGACTTCGTCCTGTCATTCGGGCAATGGCGTCGGTGCCTTGGATGTCCAGCGGATCGCAGATGGCGCATTCCAGCGTCGACCCCGATACGGCGAGCGGCAGTACCCTCATCGTGAGGGCGGTTTCCGGCTGGATCAGGGCCAAAGCCTCTGGCTGTGCCCGCATCTGGTCTAGGTTCAGCAACGGATAGCCGTACTGCTCGGCCAGGCAGTGCGCGATGGCGGCTTCGGTGGCGAAGCCGCGTTCGACCAGAATCTCTCCCAGCCGCCTACTGGAGGTGCGCTGGGCCGCGAGTGCGATGGATAGCTGAAGGCTGCTGATCAACCCCTTCGATACCAGCAATTCGCCCAGTTTGCGGTAGTCGTTCATCGGCAACTCCCCTCGACCCGGCCCGATGCATCTAGAACTTCGCGCATATCCAATTCATTGTCGGTTCCGAGGCCTCTCTGGCTCAAAGGGGAGTTGCGAGCTAGATGGCCTCGGTTACGATGCCGTACATCTGACCGTACGCCTGGAAGTCCCGAACGTGGTCGCCATAGATGAAGAGCTGATGAAAGCCCTTCGTGTCTCGAGTGTCGGCGGGCCCCTCTAGGGCGAGCTCGACCGAGGTTCGGCATCCGCCCATGGGTGGGGTGTGGTGGTTTCGCAGCACCTTGCCCCGTCCTAGGATCATCCTGCCGGGGTCCACGAACTGCATCAGCGTAACAGGCTGTCCGCTCCGCCACAGGACCTGAACCGAGACTCCGACATCGGACTCCGCGTGGCTGCGCAGGATGAACTTCTCGCGGGGCTTGTCGTAGCCGTTTAGCCGGGTCGGGCACACGCAGTGCGCCCCGATGAAAGTGTTGTGCACGGTCTCGGGAACGGGGTCCTGCATAAAGCCCGGCTTGTCGAGCAGCCTGCAGCACAGGGTGTGCGACATCACCGCATTGATGTCCGCCTCGCAGATGGCGGGGATTCCGGCATCCAGCAGGCGCGACCACGCGAGGCACGGCGGGCCGGGAATCTGCCGCTCGAACACGGCGCCGAGGCAGTCCATCGTGATGCCGTTGCAGTCCTCTTCGCGCATGATCCTCTGTGCGGCAAAGTAGGCGCGAGAGGCGTTCACGAGGTCTGTCTGGGAGGGCTCCACGATCTTGTCTGCGGCCTTTCGGTAGTCCTCCACCATCGCCTTCACCTCTCCGGTCTCGGCAACGGCATTGAAGGCATCGGCGAAGCGCTTGCGCGGGAGCCGGCGAATACGGAGGCCGAACGGTTCCAGAACCTCGTCGTTGGTTCGGTCTCCAGCCAGCACGGCGATGCGCGAGTTGCGAACATCGTGGTGAGACCGGAAAAGCTTTATCCCGAACCGCAGGGGGTTTAAGTCCGGATCGGGTGAGGAGATGAGGTGCACGCCCGGCTGGCGCGAGATCCCTGCGATGTGACCGGTGAAGCACATACCGAGTGCTGCATAGATGACGGTCGGAACGCCTGCCTCGGCGATTCGTCGCACGTGCCCCCAGCGATCCATGTGGAGCGGGAACACGACTACCCCGGACGGTTTCCTGTCCGAGAGCATCTGCACGAACGCGTTCACCGCCGTCTCATCGTAGAGCGGCTGCGGCTGGAACTCGAGGCGAACGCGCAGCTCCTTGGCAAGCTGCTCGAGGCGGTTACGGGATTGCGTCAGAAAACGCTCGGACATCTTCTTGTCCCACGCGGTACCGGGCCAGCCTAGCCAGTATTTGTCACGCGGGCGCAGGTAGGCGACCTTGACCTCGGGCCAATCGGCCGGGCTCTCGCTCCGTGTCCGGCGGGCAGCCTCCTGTGCGCTCGCGGCTCTCAGAAGATAAGGTCCCGCTGCGGCTGCGACTGCGGCCCCAACGAGAAAGTCGCGGCGGGAAATCCCATGTACCGAATCGCTGCAGTTGTGGTGGCACATCGCTGTCACGTCCTTTCGCTGGGGAGGCGAAGGTCTGCTCCCTGGAATCGTACTACGCCGCCACTTCGTGCCATCCTGCACGAAGGCTCCCTGCCAGTGTTTAGCGATGGCAAGTAAGTCTGCTAGCGCTCGGCAAGCCATCGGGGCTTCGACGTTCGTCTGCTCGGCGCCGTTGTTCCGAGAGGTCGCTCTCCACCCCTCACTGCTGCGGCTGCCATCGGTAGCAGTGAGAGAATCGTCATGCTGAGCCTGTCGAAGCATGAGCGCGATAGCCGCGACCGGAGCATCTTCGTGTGATAGCATGTGGCCTACGACGTCATGCTTCGACGGGCTCAGCATGACGTCTCCGGCTATGCCGTGCAGCATGACGTCTCCGGCTATCCCGTCCATTCCTGCCCGCTGCGAGTGGTGAGGGACCGATGGAGGTTAGTCGGCAGCAAGCCGTGGAAGGGCGCTTTTGGGCCGGAGGGCCGTGTACTACGTCCCCGTCTGCGTAATGTTCTCCCCGTCGCAGGAAATGCGGACCGGCTCGTCATTCGACACGGTATCCACGTGCACCGGCCGGCCCCATATGTAGGCGAGATTGCGCAGGGTACGTGCGGTATAGTCGAAGTCCAGTGGGCGACCGTCGTAGTGGTGTCGCAGCAGCAACTCACCTCGGTGTTCGAAGTCGCCATCCTCCACGGTGACATAGGGTGCGCCGAGGTTCGTCATTTGCGCCACGAGCGCATCACGCACCTTCCGCCAATCGGTCTCTTGTACCACCCATACCATCTCGCCGTTGATCTCCTCCATTTTGTAGGTGAAGAGGTCCATGCGCTTGCATAGTCCGGCGGTTAGGTACTTGCCCAGGAAGCTCTGGTCGTCGTCCTCGAGACGCGACTGGAAGATCCTCTCCCGTCCTTGTCCGGTCGGGCGCTCGATGGTGTTACCCAACCAGTCTTCTTCCGGCTCACCATCGGGGTCTGGCTCTCCATTCCAGCGCCGTTCGATGTCCTTGAATATCTGGTATCCCACATAGTAGGGATTCAGATGCACGCTGCCCCCGGGAGAAAGCACCGCACTATGCATGCGACGGAACTCCAGATGCTCCTCCGATGTAAGTGGCAGGGACTCCAGGATCTTCTCGTGCCAGTAGGATGCCCAACCTTCGTTCATGATCTTGGTTCGCATCTGAGGCAGGAAGTACAACATTTCGTCGCGAAGGATCTCCAAGCAGTCTCGCTGCCACGGCTCGAGATCGCGGGCGTAATCGCGCAGGAAGAGTAGTAGGTCCTTCTCGGGTTCCGGCGGGAATCGCTGCTCGCGAGCAGGTGGTGCAGGCTTCTCCTCCACCACATACCAGATATCGTCATAAGGTCCTCGGGGAGGCTGCTCGTTCTCTTTGGGTTCCGCTACTGGCTGCGCGTTAGGCCGAGACATTTTTGCCGGGTCCAGGTGCTCCTGGATGCTCATCGCGGCGTCGAGGAAGCGTTCAACTACCTCAGGGCCGTGCTCCATCTGATATTTTCTAATACGCTCCGCGTGAAGGCGCGCACGCTCGATCATACTGCGGTCCGTATGCTGGAAGTAGGTGTTGTTCTTGAAGAAGTCGCTGTGTCCATAACAGTGGGCCGCTACGAGCTTGTGGCTCAGCATCGAGTTGCTGTCCAACAGGAACGCCTGCGAAGGATCGGTGTTGAAGATAATCTCGTAGATGCGTGTCAAGTTGTACTCGTAGCTGGTCTTCATGCGGTGGTAGTCCCGCCCGAAGGTCCAGTGTGAGAATCGAGCCGGGAGCCCGTAGGCCCCCAGCTCGTAGATGACATGATCCGGCACCACCTCGAAGTGCACCGGGAATGGGTCGAGCCCCATCTCCAGCGCCTTCTCATAGATGGCGTCAAGCCATCGGTTCAGTTCCTCTCGTTCCGCTTGTGTCATGCTTCCTACCTCTCAGTCCGAGAGCCGCGAAGCCCAAGCACAAGATTGCCAGAGAACCCGGTTCCGGTACCACGTTGAAAGAGCGCCAAGCCATGTTATCCGTATATCCCTTGCCGCCGTGGGCCCACAGAGTGCCTCCTTCCCACGGGGCTGTCGAGGCGTCGGGGTCTGGCACGATGCCTGTGGGAAAGCAGCGTTGCCCCTCGCCCCACATACCGTGCGGCTCGATGTGGCCCCACATGCCATCTATCACGAAGTGCTCGTGCATCGGCATGTCTGGCATGCGCATCCCCCTGATCCACCCACGTACACGGATCCAACCGCCATCGCCATAGAAGTTCCGGCAGTATTCCAGGCCGCGCGGGTCGTACACGGTCTCGGCGTGAGCGATGGCCCACATCTCGCCCATCATCTCACCCGGTCCGACACTCAGCTCCTGGTCCACACCCAAGCCATTGTCGGACTCCACTGTCCACGGCAGGTCGTAGTCGAACACCGCGTCGCCCATCACCGCCAGCCAGCACTCACCGTTCTGACCCCACACGGGTGCTCCAGGCGTGTAAACACCGTCGGGCATTCTCAGCACGATCGCAGGGATGAAGCCCGCGCCGCCTCGCTGAGAGATGGAGAACCTGATCTCCCAAGTGAAGCCTAGGGCCTCTCCCTCCACGATCGTGGGGTTGGACACACCGCCATCGAACTCCCATGAGGTTGTCACCGAGTAGGTGATGACGCCCTTGGACATGTCGAAAGGGTCCAGCGGCAAGCCTCGAGAGCTCGTGTACACCGGCTGGTCGGCAAGAGTCGTGGAGAAAAGAAGTATCGGGGCCAGCACGACCGACCCCATACCAAGCATAGGGCGCACTACCATCCTCCCAACCGCGCCTCGGGCTGCCTACTCCCGAAAGCGCGCATTTCAACTATGTGCTTAGCATATCAAACATTCCCGGCCGTGTCAAGAGTGCCGGTGCGTTTTTTTCGGATTCCCTGGTTTTCAAGGTGCTTCGGCGTAGCCCAAGGCGCCTGCTCGAACTCGAGCTGGGGAACTAGATTCGTGCCGCGTCCGCGCTCTTCGAAAAGAACTCCTGGAGTGCGGGCCAAACGTCTTCCTTCTTGCACACCTTCACGACCACCATACGCTCATCGCCCTCGAATGCGTCCATGAACGCTTGACCGAGAGGTGCGAGACCGGGTTGCTGGCTCCACACGTCGCTCGCGATCTCGCCATACCCGATGAGGTTGCTGTGGTCGAGCAGCTTGCGAACCAACTCTACGCACTCCTGGTCTCCCCAGTTGTAGCCGTCGGAGAACAGGAAGGGATAGATGTTCCACTCGCGGCTATCGTATCGCTTCTCGATCAGGTCCAGCGTCAACTTGTAGGCAGCCGACAACTTCGTGCCGCCCGAATCCCCCGCGGCGAAAAAGTCGGCTTCGCTGACCTCCTTCGCCTCCGTGTGGCAAGTGATGAACACGATCTCCAGGCCGGTGTAGAACTTGCGTAGGAAGCGAACCATCCAGTAGTAGAAGCTGCGACAAATGTACGCCTCGAATTCGCCCATCGAGCCGGAGACGTCGCGCATCGCGAAGATCACTGCGTTGCGCTGAGGCTGCGGAACCATCTCCCAGCTTCGGTAGCGGCGGTCCTCGGGGCGGATCTCCCAGCCCGGCTTTCCCTCCAGGGCGTTTCGTTTCCATGCCTCAATCAGGGTCCGCTTGCGGTCGAGGTTCGCCTGCAGCCCCTTCCGGGCAACCGTGTTGAAGTCGGCCTCTTCTCCGAGAATGTTCTGCGCGCCCTTGTCTTTCAGGTCGGGCAGGTGAAGGTCCTCGAACACCATCTCGGCGAGTTCCTCGATGGTGAACTCGGCCTCGTAGAAGTCCACGCCGGGTTCCTGACCCGCCTCCTTGCCCTGCCCGGTCTTGTCGGCAGGTGCACGCCCGATGATGTCGCCCGGCTGCGTTCCGCCTTCGCCGTGTCCAACCTCCTCGCCGCTGTGGGGGTCGAACCGCAGGCGCGGAAGCTCCAGGCCGCGGACCGGCACCTTCACGATCTTGCCGTCGTCCGCGGTGATGATGTCCTGCTGGCTGATGATCTCGCCCAGGTTCTGTTTGATGACCTCTTTCAGCTTCTCGTTGTGCCTCATGCGATCGCGGTCGGCACGTCGGTGCAGGTCCCAAGGGTCATCGCTCAGGGCGTAACCTTTGCCGTTCATCCTCTTCTCCAACCGGGCGCCAGACTCTTGCGCCCAACCCTGCTGCAAGGGCGACAGGCCGCCGCCACCGATCGGGACCGCGGCGGCGGCCGTTGGGTCGCCCTAGCGATTCAGCAGAGTTCCCACATAGCGGAGCGTCTCGTTGGCGCAGTGCACGCAATAGCCCTGCTCCGAGACCATCCGCTCCACCACCTCGTTGATCTTGCGAAGCTGCTCCTCGTCCGGCGTCTTAGTAGACGTGGTGATCTTTACCATGTCCTTCATATCCGAGAACAGCTTCTTCTCGATGGCTTCCTTCAACCGCTCGTCGCTCCGAATCTCGAAGCCCTCGCCTCGTCGGGCCAGTGACGCGACCGAGCGCAAGATGCCCTCGCGGAACTCGCGCTTCGCGTTTTCCGTGACGCCGATCTGCTCTTCGATCGCGCGCATCAGCCTCTCGTCCGGGTCCACTTCCTCTCCGGTGATGGGGTCCGTCATCTTGTTGCGGTTGCAGAACGCATCCACGTTGTCCAAATAGTTGTCGAGCAGCGTTCGCGCCGCCTGCTCGTAGGAGTAGACGAACGCTCGCTGCACTTCCTTCTTCACGGTCTCGTCGTACTCTTTGCGCGCCTCGTCAATGAAGCCGAGCAGCTTCTTGCGCTCTTCCTCGTTGTTCGTGTACTCGTGCAGCCCGTCGCGCAGCGAGCGGAGCACGTCAATCGCGTTCACGCACTTCTTGCCCCGCACCAGCGCCGACGAGATGCGGTTGATGATGAACCGCGGCGAGACGCCCACCATGCCCTCGTCGGTGTACTCTTCGTGCAACTCGCGTACGTGGCGCTGATCCCAATCGCCGACCTGCTTCTCGCCGTCGTACAGCTTCAGCTTGGTCATCAGGCTGAGGCCGCTCTTCTTGCTGGGCTTCAGGCGGGTCAGAATGGCGAACATGCTTGCCATCTTCAGCGCGTTCGGCGCGATGTGCACCTGGGTGAGGTCTTCGGTGCCTTCCGTGAACTGAGACTGTTTGATCAGCTTCTCGTAAATGCGCGTCTCTTCGCTCAGCTTCAGGTTATATGGCACCCGCACCACCCAGATGCGGTCGATCATCGCCTCGTTCTCTTTGTTGTTGAAGTACGAGTTGTACTCGAACTCGTTGGTGTGGGCAATTACTGCAACGTCGGTATAGATCAGGGCGAACCGCCCGACCTTGATCATCTGCTCCCCGGCGACGGTGTTCAGCTCGTAGAGGAACCGCTTGTCCGCCTTGAGCATCTCGATGAACTCCATCACGCCTCGGTTCGCCTTGTTCAACTCGCCGTCGAAGTTGTAGGCGCGAGGGTCGGATTCCACCCCGTACTGGGTGAGCGACGCGATGTTCACGCTCCCGGTCAGCTCCGCCACGTCCTGGCTTTTCGGGTCGCTAGGCTTGAAGGTGCCGATGCCGCAGCGCTCCCGCTCCGAGAAGGCAATCCGCCTCACGGGCACGCTATGGATGTTGCTGCCCCACTCGTGCTCGAGCCGATAGCGGCAAACGGGGCACAGGTCGCCCTCGATCATCACACCGAAGCGATTGCGGAAGTCGTCCCGCAGGTCCTCGGGGACCAGGTGCAGCGGCTCTTCCTGCATCGGGCAGCCGTCAATGGCATAAGCGGCCCCGCCCTCGGTCTTGGAGTAGCGCTCCAGCCCGCGCTTGATGAGGGTAACCAGCGTGGACTTGCCCCCACCCACCGGCCCGACCAGCATCAGAATGCGCTTGCGCACGTCCAGCCGCCTGGCAGCAGGAGCAAAATACTCCTCGACGATGAGCTGGAGGCTGTGGTCCAAGCCGAACAGGTCGTCGGCGAAGAAGTGGTAGCGCGTCGGCCGTCCCTCTTCCTCGTCGTAGCCCGCCGCCCGCAGCATGTTGTAGATGCGTGCGTGGGCAAGGTCGGCGACCCGCGGGTTCTTCTCGACAATGGCGAGGTAGTCTGCAAAGGTGCCTTTCCACCCCATCTCCATCTCTTGCCCGCGTTGCTGTTCGATTCGCTTCAAAAAGTCATGCGTGCTCATTGTTCTCCCGACCTCCCCCGGTGTCTCGGGGTCGAGGGTCTCCCCGTGCGTCCCACAATGCTGCTGAGCCCCGGCACTCTCTCGAGGCCGAGGCTCTTCGGAAAGCTGATCTCCAGCCGCTACCCGGACGGACTGCCTCCGCGGAGCGGCCTCATCGAGCCCAACCCCGCCGGGAGACTGCCCGTCCGCCGAACCCCGACCTTACCACCGAACCCTGGACAACAGGATACACGTCGAACGCCTCGAGTCATTACCACCTCTATCCCGTAATACGCACAGCGACGGGCAAGACTCTCAGCGTACTCCCGCTAGTTGCTTCTTCCATACCGCCGCTCCGATTGTCGCACTTTTCCTCGCCCGTCCCAGGCAGATTCCCGGCCTGCACCCGGACGCAGCTCGGGCGGCATCCCGCATCGGGCACCCGCCCAGTTTATATGACTCCTCCCGGAGCCCCAGGGTTCACGTCCCACCCCAGATTCTTGCGGGGTGGAAGGGCCTCATCGTTCACGATGCTCTCTGAGAACCCTATACCCTGGCCCACGTCCGCCGCACTCCGCCCGCTGATCGTGCATCGTGAACCTAAGGATCGTGCCTGACAAATACCCAGGCCCTCCGTGTCGGCGGAGTCCTTAGCTCTTCCTGTCCTCCCCGCAGAGGCGGGGACCCAAAATCGGCGCTGTATGCCCTGGCCCGCGTCCGCCGCACTCCACCCACTGAACGCCCACTAGGAACCTAAGGACTGCGCCGGGGCATGACTCGGACGCGCCATGTCGGCGGCGTCCCTATCTCCTCCTGTCATCCCCGCGGAGGCGGGGACCCAAAATCGGCGCTGTATGCCCTGGCCTGCGTCCGCCGCACTCCACCCACTGAACGCCCACTAGGAACCTAAGGACTGCGCCGGGGTATGACTCGGACGCGCCATGTCGGCGGTGTCCCTATCTCCTCCTGTCATCCCCGCGGAGGCGGGGGTCCAGTCCGACGAAGCCGGCATCGTCTGTTCCGATTGTCGTCGTCCCCGCAGAGGCGGGGACCCAGTCCGAGTGCATGCCCTGACGGTTCGGCGGTGGCCACTACCAACCCAGCGGTCCGCACTAGCCTCAGCCGACCGTCGGCTCCAACCTCTCCCCTTGGCGAGCCCCAATTCGGGCATCTCTCTCACTAGACAGAATTCCCCAGTGCCGCCAACGGTTCACACACAACTCTGGCATCTTCACTGATCGCGAAGGTGAATGGCTCTCGAAGCATCTCTCGGTCTCCGCAACCATTGGCTTGACGATTCCGGCAGGCACCGCCCACTGTTCATGAGGGGAGAGACATGGGGTTGGCTCAAGTCCTAGCGCGTAGCCATCAATGCCTCTGTTGCGTCTGCGGGTCAGATGGGGAACGGGAGCTGCCCCGGCGTAGCAGCACGGCATTCACTCGATCTAGGAGCACGCGGCACCGACGCGAGGGCTGTCGCGTGAGCAAGCCTCGCGGGGTTCCTGCCGAATAATCGGGTGGTGTCGCGAACTGATGCGCAGTCGGATCCAGGACCTCTCCTTCAGGGGTCCGTATCCACCAGTGAGTGTTGCCATCCGGCAGTCTCAATGAGACGGTCTGCCATCGGCGCGAACGACCATCTGCAAGGTGCCACAGCGCTTCTACCGCGATATAGCAGTGACCGGCACATGGCCTTCGCTCTGGTCCAAGGCGACTGCTTTGCTCAGGCGACAACAGATCATCACTCAGGTTTGCCCTGATCACTTCCATGAAGAACTGCGAATCTGCGTTAGACTGCATCTGCCTTTGGAACGTGCTCATTGAGAACGAGCGGCTCGTACCGCCCAAGATGGGAGAAGCTGAAGCCGAGCCTAGCATAGTCGAAGTGGGCATCCGCACGATGGACTAGGCGATGATGATTGGGGCACAACAAAATGGCGTTACGCTCTTCATGTGTTCCGCCCAGCGACAACGGCACAACGTGATGCACTTCGCACACACCGATCCCGTAAGTGGTAATCGGATCAAAGCCACACAGCTGGCACCTGCCGCGATAGTATTCATGGAGCCGGTGTGCTAACGCGCGTCCCGCCCGCAACCTTGCGCGAGGTTGCTGTATTGCCGGATGGGGCAGCGATGGCGGTAGAGCGCTCAGTCCGGTAGCATATGCCTCGTAAGCCTCCTCGTCGGGGTGAGGTCGGGCCCTGGGGTCGGCAACTAATGTCCCCGCAACCGTGCAGAGGTCTTCGTGTGCCTTTGCTGTAAGCTTTCGAATCGTCTGGAGGGCCTGCGCAGTGCGACGATGATCGTAGCCGCGTGCAGACGATCCGACGTATGACAGGGTAGAAAGCACGCCGTGTTCATCGCGCTTGCCATCGTCCAGGTAGTATCTACTCTCTTGCTTGTCGCCCCACACGCAGTAAGGCCCGTAAGGCGATCCTGGAGCGTTGATGGTCTTGTCTCGCACTATCAACCTGGCAACAATGATCAGTCTTTCCGGCCTGTCACGTGTCAGCGTTGCCAGCCACAGGTTCTCTCCAACGCTGACCCCATCGTGTAGCACTCGCTGGCGCGAGTTGAAGTTGTATCCCCCTCCAAACTCGTCCATGTCTCGGCAGTAATTCTCGTATTTCCAGAATGCGAGTAGATGCATCGCAGCCTTTCCTATGTGACGACTATACCTCGCAGCGCTGCGCCGTACCTGGTGCCGAAGCGCCGAATCTGCCGCCCGGGGTACATTCTCCGTCGACATGTCCTATCGCATCGGGAGGGCGGTGGTGAGGCTGGAGGAGGCCGAGCGCGTCGCTCACACAGAGTATAACGACAACTGGGAGGTCGTGCGCCATTTCACCGGACGCGACCCCCGCGATGACCCCTCGGCTAACAAGGACTTCTATGACGCCGTCGGACTCGACTTCCTATGGCGCACCCACGACGGGTCCGTGCCCTGGGCCGAGAGGGGGCGCGTAACTGACATGGGGCATGCCGCCTACGTGGAGGACGCATCCGACTTCCGCCCGCACCAGCCCAGCCCGTTTCGTGATGCACAGGACGTGTTAGCGTTCGACGCCCTTGCCGAATACGGCGCACCCGAGCACGCGCAGTTGGTATCGTTCTACGAGCAGTGGTATCGCCAAGAACAGAGCGCGCACGACCAGCTCATACCTGGTGGATACTACAAGACCATCGTCTCCGGGGCCATCGAGGCGTTCGGGTGGGAGCGGTTGCTAGAGGCGGCGGGCGAGGACCCCGAGCGTTTCGGCGAGCACGTGTTAGGTTCTATCTTCCGCCTGTCGCTTTGCCACTATAGGGCGTGGGCTGAGACCTCCATCGAGGCGTTCATCTGCCACGATGACATGGTATGGACGGAAGGTCCCATCTTTCGCCCCGAGTTCTATCGGCGCTACATCTTCCCACGCTACCGAGAGCTGTGGCGGCCGCTACGCGAGGCCGGCAAGCGTATCATATTCTGCTCGGACGGCCGGTTCGATATGTTCCTGGACGACCTGGCGGAGGCGGGGGCGGACGGCTTCTGCTTCGAGCCGTGCAACGATCTAGCCGCCATGGTGGAGCGGTTCGGACGGACGCATGTGATCATGGGTGGGGCGGATTGCCGGACGCTCACGTTTGGCACGGAGGCCGACATCGAGCGCGAGCTGCGGTGGGTGTTTTCCGTGGCGAAGCACTGCCCCGGGTTCGTGTTCGCCACGGGCAACCACCTACCGGCGAACATACCGCTGCCGAATCTCTTACGGTACTTCGAATTGGTTTCGGAGCTGAAAGTAAGGTGAGTCGCCTAGACGGCCAGATGCTGGGGTGTTATGTGGTCTCCGCGTGGCGGCCGTAGGCTCGGGGCCCAAAAACAGCCTCCACCGCAAGCGGTGGAGGCATGCAATCGGTGGTTATGGTAGGTCCGACTTGAGGTAGTGGAGGACGTTCTCCGTCCGCTCACATACATCAGACAAGAAGTGGGCGGCACCCACGCCGTTGATCAGTCGGTGGTCGAACGTGAGCGACAGGTTAGCCGTGCGAACGAACTCGAACCCGAAACCTCGCTGGATGGGGCGCGGCGCATCGTACGGCTCACCCAGGAACAGCACGGAGGCGGCAGGAGATACTAACACCGGGACAGCCGTGCGTAAGCCGAAAGCTGCCATGTTCGTGATGGTAAGCTGGGTGCTCTCTGTAGCTTGGTCCTGCCCTTTGCGCGCATTGTCTATGGCCTCGCGCATGCGTTGGGCAAAGGTGCGAAAGTCCAACGTGTCCGCCTCGGGTACCACTGCCGTCACCAGTTCGTCGTCTGGCAGTGCTACTGCCGTGCCGAGGTTGATATGGTGGTAGGTTCTGAGCTTGCTATCGTCCGGCATCGAGGAGCGGAATTTGGGGTGGGCTTTGGCCGCCTGCGCCACGCCATAGGCGAAGATGGTGTAAGTAGACGGCTGAAAGTCCCCCCCTGCGTCTCGGAAGCGTTGCCTCGCCGCCTCGATGCCGCTCCAATCCACTGGGCGCTCTATCGTGCCAGGTACTACAACCTGCGCGCCGCGATTGAGTCGGTATGCCAGCGTGCGTTGTCGCTGCGAGAGTGGTGTCTCGGCGAAAGCACCGTCCCTGGCCGGCGCGGCGGGCTTCTCGGCTGATTGCAGGTATGCATCGATATCAGCAGGGGTCAGCTTCGAGCCCTTCGCCGGGATAGTGGCCAAGGCGTCTTCTGCCAAGCCTTTTTCTTTGGCGTAGGCGCGGGTCCTCGGCGGGATGGAGAGATTGCCTCGGGGTGCAGCGGGCTTCTGCGGCGAGGCAGCCACGTGCGTGGCCGCCCTTGCGGGTTCGGGCTTGGGCGCCTCGACTTGTGCACTCCCCTTCTCGTCGGTATTCATCCGCAACACTTCGGCGCCGATGGGCACCACCTCGCCCTCGGGCACGAGCCACTCTTCCACGACTCCGCTCACGGGCGACTCGACGGCCATCACCGCCTTGTCGGTCTCCATCTCATACAGCGGTTCATCGCGCTTGACGGTTTCACCGGGCTTCTTCAGGTACTGAACGATGCGCGCTTCCTGAAGGCCTTCACCGATGGCAGGTACGTGGATCACTTGGCTCGGCATGTTCTACTCCATGGTCAATCGAATCGCACTCATAACCCGCTCTGTGTCCGGCAGGCTGGCATATTCCCAGATAGGGTTATATCCTATGTGCACGTCCTCGCGTGCGACCAGCTGTGGTGGGGAAAGGAACAAGTCCCACCGCTCGGACTTGCTTGTCATCTCGGTGATGATGGCTTCGCCGAAGCCGCAAGTCCGGCTGTCTTCGTGCACCACTACCAGCCGGCCCGTCTTGGCCAGCGACTGCTCGATTGCGTCCCAATCGCATGGGACCAGGCTCCGAAGGTCGAGGATCTCGATGTCAGCCTCTGCCGCCATTTGCTCGGCCACCTCCTGCGCCAGCTCTACGCAGTTACCCCACGTCACGAGAGTGACATCCGAGCCCTCTCGCACGATTCGAGCCTTACCGAGCGGCACGGGGTCCAGCGTGTTCGGGACATCCACCTGCTTGCGAAAGATGTGTTTCGGGACCAAAATAAGCGTCGGGTCGTCGCCATGGATTGCCGTCTGGAATAGCCCAGAAGCATCTTCAGGGGTGCTCGGTATTGCCAGGCGTACACCGTGTAGCTTAGCGAAGATACCGTCGTTGCTCTGACTGTGCCAGATGGATCCCCCCGGGAGATAAGCACCGTACGGGGCGTAGAGCACCATCGGGCACTTCCAGTCTCCGTTGGTTCGCCATCGCAGCGTGGCGACATTGGTGATGAGCTGGTTGAACGCGGGTGGGATGAAGTCGGTGAACTGCAGCTCGAACACGGGACGCCACCCGTACGCGGCCAGGCCGACTGCTACTCCGACGATGGTGGCCTCGGCGAGCGGCGAATTGAGCACACGGTCGGGAAACGCTTCCGAGCAGCCCTTGGTGAAGCCGAACACGCCGCCTTTCGGGTCTTCGATATCCTGACCGAAGAGGATCACCTTTTCGTTTTCGGCAAGGGCCTTGCGCAACGTCTCCCCGATGGCCTTGACCATGGTAGTGCGGGAGCCGGGCTCTATTGCGGGAGGCACCGCCGTCGCCGGGTCACCGTACAGGTGGTCGTTCAGCTTCGCTGGATCCGGGTCGGGAGCATCCTCGGCCTCGCGATACTCGGCATCCACTCGCTCGCGCGTCTCTTCTTGCAGCTGTGCCCACTCGGCCTCGGTCAGTTCGCCACTGGCGATAAGGTCCTGAGCCAGAAGCGTGATGGGGTCGCGCTCGAACATCTTGTCTATGTCCGCCTGGTCGCGATACACGCGATGGTCGTCCGAGGAGCTGTGCGAGCCGAGACGGTCCAACTCCAGCCACAAAATGGTCGGGCCAGCACCCGAGCGTGCCTTGGCGATGGCGTCGCCACCCTTCACGTACACCTCGTCCACCAGGCGACCGTTCACGCGAACCACATTCTTCTCGTTGAACACGCCGAGGCGGAAAGGGTTCTTCTCGTCCGTGTTCGTGCTGATGCCGTATCGGTTATCCTGCACCAAGAAAACCACTGGCAGCTTGCGCTCCAGCGCGAAGGAGACCGCCTCATAGAACTCGCCTTGGCGGCTCGAAGCCTCACCGATACTGACGAGAACGACAGAGTCCTTGCCGTCCATCTTCATGCCCCACGCCGCACCTACAGCGGGCAAGCAATTCGCACCTACTGGCGAGGGCATGCTGAAGATGTTCAGCGATCGGTCTGAGTAGTGGCCGGGCATCTGCCTTCCGGCCGAGCTCGATGTCGCCTTGCCGTGGAAAGCGAGGGCCAGTCGGCGGTTGGTGATGCCCTTTGCGAGCACCATGGCCCGATCGCGATAGTGCGGGAACAGATAGTCGTCCGGTTTGAGGTGAGCAACGAGGGCGGCGAGCGCCTCGTGACCCATACCGTGGATGTGGAACCAGCCTTTGGATTGTCGAATGAGAATGGCCTCGCGCCGGTCGCCTTCGCGGGCGAGGAGCATCGTCTCCAGCAGTTCTCGCTTGGCAAGCGGCTTGGTTGTGGCGGAGCGCGCGCGGGTTGTCGTGGGCACGGGCAAGCACCTCTGCTTCCGATGAGTGTGGGCTAGACGCCATCGTCTGCGCCGGTTATTTATATACCCTAAGTATTGCTTCCCGCCGCCCTGCGTCCCGCCTCGAAACTCACCGGATGTTGATCCCGTTCTTGGGTCTGCTGGAGCCGGCGAGGGGATTCGAACCCCTGACCATCCGCTTACAAGGCGGGCGCTCTACCCCTGAGCTACGCCGGCGTGTGCCGCATTGTACTTTGCTGGGCCCAAGATAGGACCGTTCAGTTCGCGGTTCCGAAAACAGCAGGCGGACAGAAGGCAGGCAACAGGTGCTGTCGAACCGCCATGAGAGTCCATCGTTGTGAGGACGCCGTGAACCTATCGGGATATCAAAGAGACCAATTTCCTGCCGTAACTGAGCGCACATACTTGATGACGGCTTCTGCCGGAGCTCCGCCCGTGCAGGGAGCGGAAAGGCTGAAGGAGTACGCAGAGCGCTGGTTGAGAGCCGACTGGGAGGCGTTCGGGCCTCCCACCATGCAACGCGTCGGAGACAAGATTGCCGCGTTCATCGGTGCCGAGGCGGACACGATCAGCTTCCACACGAACAGCACCCTCGCGTGTGCCGTGGCGATGTCTTGCCTAGAGCCTACGCCGCAACGCAACAAGATTGTGTTCACCGAGGGCTGCTTCACGTCGCAGGCCTACCTGTGCATGCAGCAGGAGCGTATCGGCGCCGAAGTGGCGATCGTGCCCTTGCGCGACGGCATCGGGCCGGACATGGACGAGCTTTTCAGTGCCATCGACGATCACACTCTCTTCGTCCCCGTCTCGCACGTGTTCTTCCGTAACGGATACGTTCTGGACGCAGAAGCAGTGTGTCGGCGTGCGCACGAGGTGGGGGCGTACGTCATTCTCGACGTGTACCAGAGCGCGGGGGTGCTCCCCGTGCGCTGCGAGAAGTGGAGAGTGGACTTCGCTATCGGGGGCTGTGCCAAGTGGCTGTGCGGCGGCTCCGGAACCGGTTTTCTGTACGTGAGTCCGGACCTCGCCAAGCAGTGGGTGCCGAAGCTGACGGGCGCGATGGCACATGCCAGGGTGGCCGACTTCGACGTCCACTCGTTCGAACCGACGACCGGGGCGTTGCGCTTTCAGAACGGCGGTTACTACATGGCAGGGTTGTTCGCGTGCGAGCCGGGCCTGGACATCATCGGCAGCCTAGGCATCGGCGCGATCCGGGCGAATTCGTTGCGGATGACGGACCGCCTGATCGCTGGGGCCAAGGCGAGGGGCTTTCGGTTGAGCACCCCGGAGGACCCAGAAAAACGCGGGGGTGCGGTCTCGATGGTGATACCGGGAGACCAGACCCTGGCCGATGCGCTGCGCAAAGAGAACATCTATGTGGACTTCCGCACCGGCGCCGGCATTCGCGTGTCTCCCCACTTCTACAACACGGATGCGGACGTAGACCGCTTCTTCGATGCGGTTGACGCACTTTTGCCCTTGATGACGACGACGGCGTAACCGTGGCCGACGAGATGCTGATACTGGACATCACGCGACCGCTGGGCCCACAGACACCGGTCTATCCGGGCGACGTGCCGTTTTCCAGGGTCGAGGCGTACAGTTTCGAACGCGGGGACCGCTATTCTGTTAGCGTGTTGCTCGGGAGCGCACACGCAGGGACGCACGTGGACATGCCTCGGCACTTTTTCGCCGATGCGTCGGAGCCCGCTCTGGACCGTTTCATTGGACGTGCCGAGGTGATCCACGTCTCTGATTGGAGCGTGCTATCGGAGCGTGATTGGTTACCGAGTGTGCGGCCACTTTTTCGGTGCGAAGGTGTGGGCCCGCCGCCGGCTGAACTGGTAGTACGACTCGCCGCCGCAAGCATTCCACTGGTGGGACTGGACATCATGTCGGTGGATACCCCCGATGATGATACTTATCCCAATCATCGCACGCTGCTAGGCGCAGGCATCCCCATTCTCGAGAGTCTCGACCTGTCGGCTGCACCCGAAGGCGACTACGAGATGATCGCACTCCCGTTACCTATCCCGGATCCCGATGCGACGTGGGTACGTGCCGTGCTGCTGCCTGTCCGCTGATAATCACACAGCGAACAGCGCGAGCAGGTCTGTCAGGTCCCGCTCGTTCTCCAGGCTCCAGAGGCGCTCCAGCGCTTCATCCACCTCAGCAGGCCCAAGGACTTTCGTGGCCATGGACAGGAACTTAGCTGTCACTTCTTGGTCGGTCATCGGATTGAGTGCGTGTCCGCGCGGCGCTGCCACCTCGCTAACCAACTTCTCCCCGTTCTTCAGTGTCACTGTCACGCGGTTGGGGATGCCCTTTTCGGGATACATGGCGTTAAGCTCGGGATCCGCCTTCACCTTCACCTTTGCCACGATCTGCAGCAGCCTATCATCGGTGAATCTGGCGGGCGCGAAGCTATCTTGTGTAACCTCTCCGTCCACGAGGCCTACCACGGTGCAGTAGGGCAGGCTGTGGTCGGCGGTCTCGCGACTCTGAGGCCGCCACTTCTCCGGCTCCCCGCCGATGATCTCCACTGCCGCGTCGAATGTTTCGATCAGAATGCTATCAATCTGCGATGGGTCTTTGATCTGCGGTCGCAGTTCGAGTGCAGCATCTATCGCGCTCTGACTGTGGTATTCGGCCGGGTACTTCTTGATGTAGGTGCGGTTGATCATGTATCCGTCGCCGCCCAGTGGTGCTACCTCGAAAGGCTCGTGGGATACCTGTTTGAAGAACCCCATCTCGCCCTCGAAGACGGGTGCCGGACCAGTCATACCCCCGGACGCGAGTAGCGACGCAAACACACCGTTGCGAGAAGCGTTGGCAAAAGCACATCCTTTCCACATGCTCAGTTCGCCCACACGCGTCTGGCGCATCGCGTTGTTCGGTACTCCCGCCAACCCGAAGGCGTGCACGTACTGCTCCGGTTGGAAGCCTAACAACATGCCACAACCCGCCACCGTCGAGAAGCTACCATAGGTAACATGGTCCCATCCCTTACTGCGAATGGAGAACGCATCGCACAACCTGCACTGCACCTCGTAGGATGCTACGATGGCAGTAATCAGGTCTTCTCCGCTGCAATCCGCCAGCTCTCCGACTGCCAGCAGCGCAGCAATGTTGTCACTGGGGTGGGCAGGCTCCTTCGACAGGTAGGTGTCGTTGTAGTCGAGGTAGCGAAACAGCACGCCGTTGGCGAACGCAGCGAGCTCGGGCGATGTCTGGTGGAACGTGCCTATGACCGTCGCGCCGCCGTGGACCGAGTGGGCTATGCGCCTGGCGATCTTGGATGGCTCGGCGAGGTAGGCGCCCATTGCACAACCCAGCGAATCGATGAGCCTGCGCTTGGCTTCGTGGCGCGTCTCCTCGGGCAGCTTGGCGTAGTCGAGTTCATAGGCAAAACGTGAAAAGGTCTCGGCGAGTGTGGACACCTTCGGCAACTCCTTGGCAAAAAGCTAGCGGGCCCTGCCGATATCCGGATCGCGGGGCACCCGTCCGATCCTACCGCAATCGGATGGCCCCGCGATCGTCAATTGCCGACGAGGTCGCCAGAGGTACGCTTGTCGTCCACTTTCTTCAGGTTGGAGATCTTGGGCTGCACCGGGCCGCGTGTGGAATACCCGTCAATGATCAGCACGCGAGTGCCGTTCCACACTTCTCCGTGTCCATACGCGGTAACCCAGCTCGTGTAGAAGGTGAAGCGCCCGGACCGCGTGATGTCACCCCAAAGCCTCCCTGTAGCACCGTCCACGCGACTGAACCACTCGCCGTCCATCTTTCCGCGGTAGTCAATCACGACGTCCAGGTCGCCGTAGTCGTTTGCCATTTCGTATTGCCCGACATAGCGCCCCTGCCAGGGGTTGGCGTCGTGCATGCCTCCGCCGCCTCCACAGCCCGTGAGGAACGCGAGCATGGAGAGCACCGCAATCACCCAAAGCGCTTTCATCCGTTCACCTCCGGTATCCGGCCATTCCGGTACTGCCATTGGGAAGGACGCCGGGTGTACGCCCGGCGTCAGGAACCCCGGTAGCTTACATTTCTTTGGCCGTGGGGGTCGAGATATTGATGGGCTTTCCTGTAGCGACCGAGCGCTGTGAGCGTGGTTTCCCAAGCGTGTGGGTGGGCTCGTGATCTGCTATCCAATGACGACAGCCCCCACTGCGAGAGCTGTGGGGGCGTGACTATGTACGAAACGTGGCGATGGTGTTAGTTGCCGCCGCCGCCGATACCTGGCGTCGCAGGGTGCTCGGGAGTTGGAGTCAGATCGATCTTTTCGCCGGGCGCGCGCGCTCCCTCGCCGAAGGCTTCCCGCCCAGGGCCGAGGAATACATACGCCGCAGCCGCGACGATGACGAGCACGAGAACTACGATCAGAACCAGCTTCGAACTTCCTTGTTTCATAGCTAGTTATCCGGGTGCTTGCACTTGCCCCACAGCATCCACTTGAGGCCGGCAGCATTGAAGTCTCTGGCCTCCTCCGCGTTGCAGCCCGGGTACATGTCACTTACCTGGCCGGACTTGATACGGTTCCAACCGTAGGATTTGACGTGTCCGTCCAGCAGCAGCACGTTGATCTGGCCGTACGGATCGGCTGCCTTCTTGGCTCCACCATGGCGGTCGCTCAAGTTGCACCCACCAGTGATGTTAATACCGGTGTTGTCCGCACAATAGCCGTAGTAGCCGTCCCGAACGTCTCCAGACATCGTGTCGGCGAACATGGCGGTCATGGCCGGCACGCGAATCTGATTCTGCTTGATACGGACTAACGTGTTGTCGCCCGTCCAATACCAGATGGATACGCTCGCGTTGTAGCCGATGGAGAGCCAACCTCGGTTGTTGTACCGATCGGCATCGCCGAGATCTGCATAATGCGTGTTGGGTTCGGCCGGGCACAGATAGGCGTCCTTGCTTTTCATGTAAGGGAACAGGAACTTCGGCCACATGATCTCGGTAGCCCAGTTGGGCGGCAAGCCATGCGTGCGGCCTCCCATCAGCGTGCCCTGGAACTCGTCCGAGTACATCCGGTGCGCGACCATGAGTTGCTTCCCGTTGCTGATGCAGCCGGTTTTCTTGGCAGCGCTTCGCGCCTGCGCAAAGACCGGGAAAAGAATCGCAGCAAGGATGGCGATGATGGCGATGACGACGAGAAGCTCGATGAGCGTGAAGCCAAAACGGCGTTTCATCTGAACGATTCCTTTCTGCGGGCGGGGGCCATCCGGCGCCGCCGCGCAATAACAACCTCCATTCTGATCCAAGAACTCGTATTCGTCAAGTCCCGGGGGGGCGTGGGGTGTGAGGACAGCCTGCGAGGAGACTGTCCTCGTCCTTTCATGGATACATTTCGGGGAGCCCTAAGGCTCGACGAGTTGTGGGTGGGTGGGCAAGGCAGTCGTGAGAATGCTGCCGGTGCGGGGCACATCCAGTTCGTCGCACGGCTCTACGAACCAGTTCGGGCCTGTCGGCGCATGCCGAGGCACGTAGAACACACGCACACCACATGCGCTCGGCTCGAGGTCGCCCCTCAGTGAGTTCCCAAGAGCTCGGAAGCCCTCCGCGTATCTGTGATCTACCTGAGCTAACGGGATATTAAGGTGGACCTCCGCACCCAGCCTGCGCATAGTGACTTCGCCTACACGTTTGGCCACAAATCTACCCACTCGTTCGACATAGTCACCGGTCACGAGGCTGGCGTGACCAAGCTTCACCTCGGGATCGGACGGGTAGCTGCCGCCCACCACGCCAACAGCCATTGCGCGATCCGGGGAAACGAGTACACGCGGCTCAACCTCTACCCAAAGCCAATCGGCGATGCGCTCGGGTATCGGGCCTCCCATGCGCAGGGTCACATCTAGACAGGAACCGTCATACACGATTCGCACATGACGAAGGTCGGCGTAGGCCGGCGCATCAATCGTTCCCACCGGATGTCCGGGTGCGGAGAAGGACGTCGCTGTAGAGTCGCCACTCCGATCTTGCCAGGCTGCCACTCGACTCCGGTATCCCTCGTCGGGTCGCTCGCCTATACGGTCACAGCCCGTGCCTGCCCCGATGCACAGGGTAGCGAGTCCCAATACAGTGAGGTTGCAGAACACCGCCGAGAAGCACCTGTTGAACGTATGGCCACGCGCGTTCTGCCTGGTATTGCGAGAGCCTCGTGAAGTCACCGTCGTCCTCCTCTCAGCGTTCCGCAAACACGCATCGCCACTCCTCGAAGTACGCCGATAAGGACTGCGGTGGGGCGGCCCAGTCGCGACCCAGCCAGCCGTCTGCAGACTTATAGTGCCCGCACCATAGTCGGAGCTGACCCGTGTACGGATTGTAGACCCAGTGGTACATCCTGTTTCCAGGCATGGGCTTAGTTTGCCCTGGACTCACCTCAATACTGAGCCAGTGTGCGAGGCCGTTCTCGTCTATCCACGCCTCGTTGGCACCCCTCCCCCAGCGACAGCCTCCAAGATACTTGTACCCGCCGCCCGGCATTGGTATTACAGCCACAAAGCTGTCGTCGCTGCCAACCGGGTCATTCCAACCCCGGAATTCGCTGCCTCCTCCGGTAAGGCTTGGACCGTAGTACCAGTCGTCCGTTCCATCGTCGTCAATGTCCCTGTCGCCGTTCGAAGGGTGGGCAGTAGGGGAAGCTGGTGCTCATTCGGCGGGCATTGCCACCATCTGCCCCTCGGGTCCTTTGGGCCAAACCAGTTCCTTACCTGCGGCGGGCGGGCTGGACTCGGTCCGTCTCGCATCAGGCCCTCGATGGCGGGCGAGGCACCGACGAAGTCAGGACCGATCCCGAAGAGGACGGATCCTCCATTCATAGGGGAGACTACGACAACGTCAACTGCTTCACCGTACGCATCCTCGGGAGGGTCGTAGTATCGAGCCGCGACGTAGGTGAGGTATTCCGGCTGGAGCAAGCTCGTCTGGTTAGTAGTGAGAGTTAGGACGTTGTAGGCCACGGTTAGTCCGGCGCTAGACAACCTGGCGTAGGTAGGGTGGGTGTCATCAACCACGGCTCCGGCGACCGCCGGTAGGGGCGGCGAGCAACCATACTTCGGCTCCGACTGGCCGAGTGCTGCGACGAGTATTCGACTGCCAGATGACCCCAGAGGCGCATCGAAGTAGCACTCGAAGACGTACACACCCGGGGCCTGAGGCGGAATGCTCTCCCGCGTGGTGATGTGCACTCGAAGTTCGGAGCCAACCACTTGGGCCGCG
>JABRVX010000061.1 GCA_039961735.1 Fimbriimonadia bacterium | reverse complement strand
CCCCCTCCCCCTCCACCACCCTAATGAGGCGGCATGACAGACTGATAGGAGATGAGCGATGCACAAGACGGTAGCCTGGGCAATGATGGCGTTCACGGGGTGCGTCTCTTCGTCTGCGCAGACGATGGAAACGCTATGGAGCCCGGACGTGATTCTGATCGGGCGGGTGTCTGCGGACACGAGCTTAAGTGTGACTCTGTCTCTCTTAGAAGAGCCAGATGGTGCGCCCACGGGGACTGAGAGCTTCGGCCTGTACGAAGTGCAAGTCTCCCAGACAATCCGGGGAACGGCTTCCGGCACGATCAAAGTGGTGGCACCCCTTGGTGACAACTCAGGTGTTGGCGTTTTCGCCAAGACACCTGAGGAGATCCAAGCGGCTCAGAACGAACGGAGCGGTGCTTGCCTGCCTCGAGGTGCGCGGATGATGCTCTTCCTGCAGAAAGCCGACGAACACGGTGTGGTCAGGTACTGGCGCCATCCGCAGGCGAGTGCAGAGAGCCACCAACCAAACGACTACATCAAGCTGCCCGATGGCGTTCAGTATGCTGTTGACTTCCATTTAGGAGGTGAACTCATCCCCGACTCTGCCCCGCAGACGTTCCCCCTGAAGCACGACTATCCGGGCAGAGACATGATGCGCGTGTGGGTGCGCGCTACCGAGGGCTTGCCCGTGGACGAGCAAAAGGGACTCGTGGAGGACCTGGGCCTGGTCCGCGTCAGTCTGTGGCCCACAGCAGCGAACTTCAATTACGATTGGACAGGCTTCCGTACGGACTATGACCGGAGGATCGCGGACCAGTTCGGGCCCGACCCCCTCAAGTTCTACCGCGAGGAGATCGCACCTAACCTGCCGCCTATCGGACCGAAGACCACCGAACTCCAGATCATCCTGCGGCACGTTATCGCAGGCAGCTACGGAGACCCGAACGCAGCCAAGGAGATAGCAGCCGCGGTCTTCGCCCTCGACACGAGCAAGTCACCCAAGTTGCGCGAGCGCGTGGCCGAAATCGTGGGCGGCCTGGGGTTGCTGCCCAACGGCAACGAAGCGGCAGTCTCTCTGTACACACACCATGACCCTTTGATCGTGCAGAAGGCGCTCATGAACCCGTTTCGGCCAGACGAAGGAAAGAAGTATGCAAAACAGGTCGTGGCGCTTCTGGACCACGAGTGGGAGGGGGTTAGGCTCGAGGCACTGCGCATCCTGTCCATGATCTATCGCGAGCCGGACAAGGACTGGGACATGGACAAGATAGGCTCGCGCACCTATCCTTCCGAGGAACTTATCCAGTACTGGAAAGAGAAGGTCGGCAAGTAGCCCGTCTCTACTGCCGTACGACAGGGTCTTGCAAAGCCTCGCCGGCGAGGGGACCGTGGGCGCCCGCACGCGGGTACACTGCGGCGGCAGTCCGCCGAGCTCGGGGACTGTTGTTGCCTTATGATCCTTCACGGAACCCAAGAGATCGACCAACACGGCGTACTGACCATCGGCGGCTGCCGGGCGACCGACCTGGCCGCGCGGTTCGGTACGCCGCTGTACGTGCTGGACGAGGCCTGCTTCCGCGACAACTGCCGTCGTTACCTCGCGGCCTCGCGCGCGGCTTACGAGAACAGCGACGTCGCCTTCGCCTCCAAGGCACTGATGACCTCCGCCGTAGTGCGCATCTGCGACGAAGAGGACCTTTGGTTGGATGTGGCTTCGCCGGGCGAGTTGCTCACCGCCCAAAGAGTCGCCTATCCCATGAGCCGCACCCTCTATCACGGCAACAACAAGTCTCTGGAAGAGATCCGCCTCGCGGTGAAAGCAGGCGTCGGTCTGATCGTGGTGGATTGGCTCGGAGAGCTGGAGCAGATCGAGCAGGTGGGAGCCGAAGCGGGGCGCGAGGTGCCGATCCTGCTTCGGCTGGCACCGGGCGTAGACCCCGATACGCACCATGCCATTCGCACCGGCCAGCCGGACACCAAGTTCGGTCTCAGCATCCAAGGGGAAGCTGCGGATGCGGGCGTTGCCGCGGCGCTCGCCCTGCCCCACGTGCAGCTTCTGGGATACCACTCGCACGTCGGCTCGCAACTCCTGGACCTGGAGGCGCACGCCGAAGCCGTAGTGGAGATGGTGCAGTTCGCAGGCCGGATGGCGGGCAAACACGGCTACTCCCCAGCTATCCTGAACATCGGCGGGGGATTAGGCATCCGTTACACCGAGAAGGACCGACCCCCGAGCTTCGAGGAGTTCCACGACCAGCTCGTACGCACGCTGACCGAGCAGCTTCGCATCACCGGATTAGAGCCGCCCAAGCTGCTGCAAGAGCCAGGCCGCTCGCTGGTCGGGGAAGCAGGGACCACGCTGTATACCGTAGGTGCCATCAAGCATCTGGACCTGCCGGAGGGCCTTCAGCGGCTGTACGTGTCGGTAGACGGGGGCCTATCCGACAACCCGAGGCCGCAGATGTACGGCGCGGTGTACGAGTGCGCTCTCGCCAACCGCATGAACGACCACGCCGACACCGAATGCCGCATCGCCGGGGCGCACTGCGAGACCGACACGCTCATCGCCTCGGCGCAGCTCCCGATGCCCCGGCCCGGAGACCTACTTGCGGTTCCCTGCACGGGTGCCTACTGCTACTCCATGGCCTCGAACTATAATCGCTTCCAGCGGCCTGCGATGGTCCTGGTCAACCAAGGCCAGGCCGATGTGATCGTCGAGAGGGAAAGCCCCGAGGACGTGATCCGCATGGATCGCATCCCGGAGCGGTTTCGGAGCGTAGAAGACACTGGTAAGCACGCATGACCAACCCGTCGGACTTTCTCATGCAGATGGTGATCGTGCTCGGGAGTATCTCGGTGCACGAGTTCGCCCACGCCAAGAGCGCGGACATGGCGGGCGACATGACGCCCAGGCTTTACGGCCGCGTGACACTAAACCCGACACGGCACTTCGAGCCGACCGGGCTATTCATGATTTTCTTCTCCAGCCTCGTGGGTTTCGGCTTCGGATGGGGTAAGCCGGTACCGATAGACCCACGCAGAATGCGCAGTCCTCGTTGGGACAGCGTGTTAGTTACCGCTTGGGGGCCCTTCTCGAATTTGCTCATCGCTCTCGGGGCTGCCCTGCTCCTTCGCCTGGCTCCTTTCGCTGCTCAAGGATTCGTTGCCAACTTCTTGCTCCTCACCATCATCATCAATCTCACCCTCGCCTTCTTCAATCTGATTCCGCTGTTTCCACTGGACGGAAGCTGGATTCTGCAAGGCCTCTTGCCGGAGCGCTTGGGGGTTCAGCTATCTCAGTGGAACCGCCGCTACGGCGCGATGGTGCTTCTGACCTGCCTGCTGGTGCTACCGCTCGTCGGGCTGCCCGTCATCCGGTGGGTGCTGATGCCCCCGGTGATGCAAGCTTTCCGAATCCTGGTCGGCTAAGCTAAACTTAGATATGCCCAAGCAACGTCTTCTGAGTGGGATGCAGCCTACGCAGCCCATGCTCCACCTCGGTAACTACGAAACCCTCCGTACCTGGGTCCGCCTCCAAGACGAGTTCGAGATGTACTGCTGCATCGTGGACTGGCACGCCCTGACCACGCTGGCCGAGTGTTCGGACCAGATCGCGGCCAACTCTCGCAGCGTTGCGATTGACTACCTCGCTGCGGGGCTGGACCCCGAGCGGAACTCCATTTTCATCCAGTCTCACGTGAAAGAGCATGCCGAGTTGGCGATGCTGCTGGGCATGATCACGCCGCTCTCGTGGCTGGAGCGCGTGCCCACCTACAAGGAAAAGCGCGAGAACCTGCAGATCGAGTCCGTCTCCTTCGGGCTGCTGGGATATCCAGTGCTGCAGGCGGCGGACATCCTGTTATACAAGCCGTACGGCGTGCCCGTGGGGAAGGACCAACTGCCCCATTTGGAGTTGACTCGCGAAATCGCTCGTCGGTTCAACTTCTTGTACGGCGAGGTCTTCCCCGAGCCGCAGAACATCCTGAGCGACGTGCCGATGATGATGGGCCTGGACGGCCGGAAGATGAGCAAGTCGTACGGCAACGCCATCTTCGTTGCGGACAGTGCAGACGAGACCACGGCAAAGATCAAGACCGCCTTCACCGACCCAGAGAAGATTCGCAAGGACGATCCCGGCCACCCCGAAGGCTGCGCGGTGTTCAGCCTGCACACCGTGTACAACCGCCCGAACGTGGACACGGTCGAACGGGAGTGTCGCTCCGGGGCCAGGGGATGCGTGGCGTGCAAGAAGGAGTGCTCAGAGGCAGTCAACGCCTCCCTTGCAGAGGTCAGGGCTCGGAGAGCGGAGTTGGAGAAGGAGCCCGAGAGAGTGGAGGCGATTCTGAACCGAGGCGCCGAGCGGGCGAGGGCCTTCGCCTCCGCGACGATGAAGGAAGTCCGTGAGGCGATGAAGCTCCGGTGATGGCACCAATCCGAGCGGTCTTCTTCGACCTGGACGACACGCTGTGCAACTACATGGAGGTTGCGCGCGAGTCGCGCAAGGAGGTCTTTCGCAACCTCGCTGCCGAGCGTCCGGAGTTGTCCGCAGATGCCCTGTACCGCGCCTGGAAAGAGGAGTTCAAGCAGATGCTGCCGGAGGTGCGTCCGGGCGGGGCGTGGCGCTCCAAGTATTTGGTGTCGGGTGCAACCACGCGGACCGAAGTGATGCGCCGAGTCCTCGCACGCTTCGGCATCGAAGACCAGCGCCTGGCTGCTCGCATGTCCGACGAGTACAACGCGGGGCGGCTGGCCCGCCTTCGCCTGTTTCCGGACGCCGAGGAGGTCCTGGACAAGCTGTCCAAACGCTTCCCCTTGGGCCTAATCACCAACGGCCCAGCGGACAGCCAGCGTGAGGAGATCGCCGCGCTGGGCATCCGAAAGTGGTTCCCGAACATCTTCATCGAGGGCGAGTTCGGCGTGGGCAAACCCGACCCGGCCATCTTCCACGCCGCGGCAGGGAGCGTGCGGGTGCGGCCGGAAGAGCTTCTTTTCGTCGGGAATGCGTTGGAGCACGACATCCGCGGCGCGAGGCGCGCAGGGCTGCAGACCTGCTGGCTGACCTCGGAGGAGGTGGACCCGGACGAGGCGGATTACGTGGCAGACTCTCTTACCGAGATAGCGGCATGGATTGACGAGCGGACGCACGCCGAATGACGAGACAGGGGGGCGATGGAAGACATACACAAGAAGCTAGCGGTTGACCTGTTCAACCACACTTGGACACTGCTAGACAAGGCGGAGCGGACACTCGACGAGGACGAGGAGATGCTGATGTCCGCGTGGGCATCGCGGTTTCACTGGAGCAAGGTGGGCACGGCGCTGAACGCCGCTCGGGGCGAGTGGCAGATATCGCGCGTGTACTCGGTGCTCGGGCGGGCCGAGCCTGCGTTGCATCACGCGAAGCGAACGCTGGAGCTGTGCGAGCAGCACGGCTACGGCGACTTCGACCTCGCATTCGCCTACGAGGCGTTGGCTCGGGCGCACGCTGTCGCGGGGGACCGTGCCGAGCGGGACCGGTACTACCAGAAGGGCATGGAAGCTGCCGAGGGTATCAAGGAGAAAGAGGACAAGGACCTGTTCCTGTCCGACCTGAACAGCGTTCCGTAGGCTGCACTGAACGTCTCGGCTCGGGTTACATACCGGCAGGACTGAGGGATAGAACGACCGACCTGCCCAACGAATCGGGGAGATGGTGCCTCGCCTGACCACCGAGGACTCCACATTCCGCTGCGAACAGTGGGCGGATGGTGGCGGAGCAGCAGCCGGTTCGCCTGCTGCAAGAATGCGACGTTGGGCTTTTGACGATGCTTTCGGGCGCGGTACGATTCGCCTTCGAGCGATGGACTGGAATCGGTTGAATAGGGCGGGGATACCGCGCGGCGAGTTGGTCAGCTACCTAAAGAGCCCGGTACGTCTGCGACTCGCTAGGCAGCGCGGCTACTGCCTACTTTGCTGCGCACAACCCGTCAACGAGATCGCACTCTGTGCTGGCTGCTTCGCTTGTCTCACCGACGAGGAGAGACGCTTGGCCGAACCTTACCTTATAGGTGAGACGCGCTAGTGCGGGCCCACCCGAACGGGATCGGGCGGCGTCACCGGTCGGCGGACCGGATTCTTTTTCAGCGCAGCCAGCATTAGCTCCACCGCCTTGTCCAGTTGCGGGTCCTTGCCCAACACCCACGCGTTCGGGTCGCTCTCGACATCGTAGTCGGGCGATACGCCCCTCGACTCGATGATCCACCCATCGTCCATGGTCCACGCACCGTAGTTCGGTATCGCCACAGTGCCGCCGTCGGCCAGCGGCCAGCCGGGATCGGATCCCACCTCTCCACCCCACGTGCGCCGACCTACCAACGGACCGAGCCCCAACGCCTTGAAGTGATGCGGAAACTCCTCTCCGTTGGACCCGCTGAACTCGTTGATCAAACAGCACATCGGCCCCGGGAAGTAGCTTCCCTGCCGCGTCCATGGCTGCGGATTGTTACGCGAGTTGAAGTATGCCACCAACTTTTCGTTCAGGATGCGAATGATGTTCGTCGAGACGTTGCCGCCGCCGTTGAAACGCACATCCACTAACAGCGCTTCTTTGTTGCGCTGCGGATAGTACTGCTTCAGGAACTCCGCCATTCCCCATCCACCCATATCCGGAATGTGGATGTAGCCGATTTTGCCCTCCGAAGCCTTAGTCACGTACTCGCGTTGTCGTGCGACCCAGTCGTAGTAGCGTAGACGCCACTCCGACCCCATGGGCTTGACGTACACGGTCCGGGCACCTTCGGCATCCGGCGTATCGTTAACACGCACTGCTACCACCTGCCCTGCGCGTCCGATCAGTGCGCCGAACACGTCCGAGCCCACGCGAGCGGGAACTCCGGCGACCTCGAGCAGGTACTGACCTTCTCGCACGTCCACGCCCGGGGCGGCGAGCGGCGAGCGGTCCCCCTCGCTGAATCCGTCACCCCGCAGCACGCGCGTGATCTTGTAGTATCCGCTGGCATCCGGCTCCACGTCTATGCCCAGAAACGCCGGCGAGGCGCCTCGGAAGGTGCCACGCGTATCCCCGCCCCACACGCCGATGTGCGAAATGCTCAGTTCGGAGTAGAGGAACCGTATCACCTCGTTGAGTTCGTCGCGCGAACGCACGCTCGGCAGGAGCTTGGCATACTTTTCGCCCACTGCGGGCCAATCGTTGCCGTGCATGTTAGCTACGTAGAAGTAGTCGCGCGCGAGCCGCCACGCGTCCCAGTACATGTTCTCCCATTCGGCACGCGGATTGATGCGTAACTGGTAGTTGGCGAAACTGACACGTCCCTCGTCGCTCTTCGCCTCGGTGGCAGATACGTCGATGACGCGTAGGTTAGCCCCACGCACGATGAGCAGTTTCTTGTTATCCGCCGATACCTGAAAGCTACCGACGCCTGTCGTCACGGTGCCCCACTTCTTGTCTTTCAGGTGGTAGTAGTACAACGTGTCGTCTTTCTGCACGAGCACTCGCTCGCCCACCACGGCGAGATCCGAGTAGTCGTCCGCCGCGATGGGCAGCTCGATCCACCTGTCCGCAATGCCATCGAGGTCCACCGTCGTGTGCGGGGGCTCGTCCTTCTTCTCTTCGTCTTTCTTGGCTTCGGGGGTGACTGCAGTCTCCTCGTCGCTCTCGGGCAGCAGTGGGTTCTTCACATCCTTATTGAGCGGCACGAGGCACACGCGTAGCACCTTCTTGGCGTTCATGTGCCCCTGCACCGAGTCCCACTCCGGCGTGAAGCTGCGGCGGGAGAAGAACGCTAGCCACTTTCCATCCGAGCTGAAGACGGCCTGATAGTCGGTGGTCATTCGGGGGCCGAGCGCCGTTTTGTTGGCAGTGGCAATTTCATAGAGCACAGGCCAGGAGAAGTAGGTCATGCGATCGACGTCGTCATACACTAGCCATTTGGAGTCCGGAGAGAACGAGCAATGGGGTCCTTCCCATCCAGTGCCACGTGCGATCTCGACGATGCGTCCGGAATCCACCTCGATTAGCAGAAGACGCGTGAGGTTGTCGCTCAGGGCGATGTACTTCCCGTCTGGAGACCACTGAATGCGGACCAGTTGTCTTCCGCTATCGAATGTCAGTTGTCGCGGCGCCGAGCCGTCGGCGTTTGCCACGTAAAGCTGCTGCTCCCGTGTCTCGTCGGAGACGTACGCGATTTTCTTTCCATCCGGAGAGAAGGTGGGGAGACGATAGCGTATTCCGTCCCTGGCGAGTATCGTCCTGACGTCTCCTTCCTTGGTCGGCAGTGTGATGACTTGCCCTCTCGTTTCTACTAACACGCGCTTGCCCGTCGGGCCGAGATGCGCGGAGAACACGTTGCGGTCCGCCGGTGACAGGTAGGGAAGCGTGTGCATCAGCTCCGACGACAGCCGAAACGGGGGCTGGATGGTCTTCCGGGTGACCGGGTCCAGCACCTCCAGTCCCGCACCCTTCTCGTACACCATTCGCTTACCGTCTGTTTGCAACGAGCGAATCTCGACGTCTGCCGGCTCCGTCAGTCGTTGAGCCTGCCCCCCGGTAGGCGCAACGGAGTAGATGCTAAAGCGCGCCCCCTCGTCGTGAACGAAACAGACTCGATCGCCGACCCACGCCGGGTACTCGTTGGAAAAGCGACTCTCATAGACTTTGCGGAACTTTTTGGCGCTAAGCTCGCCTATCCAGACGTCGTTCTTCTGGCCGCCCTCGTAGCGGTACCACGCCGCCCCGGCGCGCGCGAACCGCGTAAAGGCGAATCGGTCGCCATCCGGCGCAAAGGTCACGTGCTGCCCGAACTCGAGCGGGAAGCGCTGCGGAAAGCCGCCCTCCACCGGCACCGTGTATAGCCCGAACCATGCCGGCTGGTTGGAGGTGCGGTACAGCACGCTCTTGCCGTCCGGCGTCCAATCCAACAGCAGCGCCATCTCGTTGGTGAAGGTGACGCGGCGAGGGACGCCCCCATCGGCGTCCATCACGTAGACCTCGCGAATGCCGTCGTATTCGGCGGTAAAGGCGATGTGGCGACCGTCGGGCGAGAAGCGCCCTGCGGATTCGCGCCCTTCGCTGCGGGTGAGGCGCTGCGTG
>JABRVX010000060.1 GCA_039961735.1 Fimbriimonadia bacterium | reverse complement strand
CTGAGCCTGTCGAAGCATGCGTCCGTAAGCCGCGAGCGCAGCATGTGGAAGCGCGAACATGCGGTGGGTGATGTCATGCTTCGACAGGCTCAGCATGACGTTAGCTTCGACAGGCTCAGCATGACGGGTGAAAGTGTAGAGGTATCTTCCCGGCTGTCTCCTAGAGCACTCCTAGGGTACGAGCGATGAATGCCACCGTCTGCGGTAGGCGCTGCTGCCAATAGTCCCACGTGTGTGCGCCGGCGAACTCGTGGTAGTCGTGTCCGATCCCTCGCTCAGTCATCCTATGATGCAGTGCGCGCGAGTGCTGGAGCAGATAGTCGTCGGTCCCGCAATCCATCCGAAGCGCCGGGAGTTCCGAACCGCTAGCGGAGGCGGCAAGCGATAGCAGGTCGTCCGGACCGCCCTCTGGAGTGCGACCGAAGATGCGCAACCCCTCCGGGTCCGTCCGCTCGAACGGTGCGAGATAGGCTCCAGAGTGCCCTACTGCTGCTGCGAACATCTCCGGCCGTCTCAGGGCGAACTTGATCGCACCGTATCCACCCATCGAATGCCCCGAGATGACGCGGCATACTCCCTGCGTTTTCACGGAGAAGCTGCGCTCGACGAACGGCACCACGTCTCGAAAGAAGTGCGATTCCCATGCCGGTCCTTCCGCGTTGTCGGTGTAGTATCCCCGCCCACCGTCCGGCATGACCACCACCAGCGGGAGCGCCTCCACTGCGCGCTGAATGGTGGTGTACCGACTCCACGCCGTGCAGTCGTCGCTCAGGCCGTGCAGCACGTACCACACGGGATACGGGCCTAGCTGTTCGCCCTCCGGCAGTAGTACTACCATCTCCGAAGCCTTCTCCAGTGACTGGCTGAAGAAGCGCACGTGCGCGAGTGCCATGCCTAGAACCCTCCTATAGTGGGTGCTCCCGATGCAGTGGCACGCACGATCTGCCAACGGTTTTCGGTGAACACCAGCCACTTCCGAACCTTCTGCCGCTCTAGGTGCAATGTCAAGCCGGCCAGTCCGAAGCTCGTGTCCATCCCGTTCCACGTATAGGACACGCTCGCCTTGTCAATCTGCGCAGTGGCCTTTTCGCCCTCCACGCGCACGGACGGTCTCGAGAGGGTGACACGGATGTTCTCGGCCTGTCGTAGGCTGGTGCGCATCAAGCGTACCAGCTCGCGACGTGTCATGCCTTGCACCACGGCGTTCTCCGCAATCGAGTCGGTGATGCGGTTGGGCTCGCCCGATTCGGCACCGATGCGCGCTTCTTCGATCAGCGCCTGTATCTGATCCACGTCGCTGGGTGCAGGTCCGAACGCCGAGAGCACTAACCGCAGTAGCAGCAGGACGAGGATCAGGCCGAGGCCGGTCAGTACCTTCACCTTCATCGCGTGCGGCTCCAATGTACGTTCTGTCGGTCTCTGACATCCGAGCAACCGTGCGGGTGAGAGATGTGAGTCTCGGAGCCGCCATGCTTCGACAGACTCAGCATGACGGGCAAGACTGCCAACCTATCACTTTGACAGGCTTCCACGCGGCTCGCGGTCGCATGCTTCGACAGGCTCAACATGACGGTAAGGGCGTCCCCTGGCCATCGTATCAGACAGAGCGGGGTAGTCGGAAAGTGCGGCATGGCCTACTCCCACACCGATACGAATGCGGACAGAACCGCCCTTGCCACCACGGGAACTTCGTCTTCATCCACCGTCCGCAGGTCCAGACAAACTGCGTCCTCGGCGATTCGTCCGTACACGGGTGGATTGGCCATGCGCAGCGCCCGGGTCAGCTCCTCGGCGCGTTGCGGCGCGCGGACCCTGACAACTCGTGTCGGCAACTGGCGACCCGGCATTGACCCACCGCCGATCTCGGACACTCCGCCGCACACCTCGCAGCGGTCTGGTCCTAACTCCGCCGCCAGCCTCTCGGCAAGCCGGCCCACCTCCTTCTCGGTCCGCGAGATGTAACGGAGGGTAGGAATAGTGCTCCATACGCCGTCCGGATCGAGATACTCGCGAAGCGTCGCTTCCAGCGCTGCGAGCGTCAGCTTGTCGCACCGCACCGCGCGCGCGATAGGGTTCGTCGCTGCAGCCCGCACGAACTCGGCCCGACCCAAGATGATCCCGGCCTGCGGGCCACCGAGCAGCTTGTCGCCACTAGCCGTGATTAGGTCCGCACCGGCCCGAACCGCCTCCGATAGCGTCGGCTCGTGCGGCAGCCCGGCTCTCTCCATCTCCACCAGGCATCCGCTGCCTACGTCGTCCAACACCGGCACTCCGCGCTTCCGTCCCAGCGCAGCCAGCGCTTCGGCAGACGGCTCCTCCGTGAATCCCACGATGCGGAAGTTGCTCGGGTGACAGCGCACGATGCAGCCGGTACTCGGTCCAATGGCTTTCTCGTAGTCCGCAAGCCTCGTTCGATTGGTTGTGCCGACCTCCACTAACTTTGCACCCGCGGCGGTAATCACGTCCGGCATCCGGAACGACCCGCCGATCTCCACGCTCTGCCCACGCGACAGGATCGCCTCGCGACCCGCGGCCAGGGTGTTCACGCACAGCATCACCGCGGCTGCATTGTTATTGACGACGTGTGCGTCCTCGGCACCCGTCAGGCGCTGCAACAGGGTGCGCAGGTTCTTTACACGCGAGCCTCGCCTACCGGTTTCTTCGTCAATCTCCAGCACGCTGTGGCCCTTCGCCACGTCGTGCAGGGCGGCCTCCGCCTTCTCGCTAAGCCTCGCCCGTCCGAGACCCGTGTGAAGCACCACTCCGGTCGCGTTGATGGCGTATCGCAGCCGAACTGCTCTGGCACCTACCGCCCTCGTTGCCACACGGTGTGCGAGTTCCTCCGCATCGGGCGCATCCCCGGACTGCCTTGCTTCGTCCAGCACCTCGCGCACGCAATCGCGCAGTAAGACGCGTCCGAGCACGAAGTAGGGTGCCAACTCGGGTCGCCCGAGCAAACGGTCTACGGAAGGCAGCCTGCGCCTCGGATTCTCGCTCACACTGTCATTATGCCCCACCCGACCTGCGACATCCGAGCGTCGGTTGACCCGACTGACCGGGCTTTCGCATAATTGTCATGTGGTTCGCCGTAGGGCGCGCGTCATCGTTTGGGTGTTGCTGGCGTTCGGGGTGCTGCTGGTTCTTTCTGGCGCGCTCCTCGCTATCGCTTTCCCCAAACTGAGTCTGCAGTGGGCCGAGCGCAGCACCGATCAGTGCCTATCGCACCTCCGCCGCCTCTCGCAAGCCGCCTTGGCGTATGCCGAAGATCACTCCGGCTACCTGCCTCCCGCCGGCGTGTGGATGGACGCGCTCCGGCCCAGTCTTTCCGCTAGCCGGGACCTGCGGTGCCCGAAGTTCGGCTCCGAGCGAGACAGGTACGGCTACGCGCTGAACTCCGAGATCGCCGCGCGGCCACTGTCGCGCGTTGCCGAGCCAAGCCGCACCTTCCTTCTATACGACTCGGCCAACCTGGCGCGAAACGCCTCCGACCCCGTCACCACCCTGCCACCGGAAGGTCGCCACCGTACGAAGGCTGGCCCCGGCAATAACGCTGCTTCTGCCGACGGAAAAGTGCGATTTCGGCCCATCCACACCTCACGATGACAAGAGCGGAACCTGCAGGCAACGCAAAAGAGGCGCGAAAGACGTATAATGGGTGTGTCCGCGCACACTGGCTCGACCGGCTGTGGCGGCCGGAGGCTCTATCATGATCGGAACGCCCGAACTCGTCGTCGGTGGCATCCTCATCCTCGTACTCTTTGGCGCCAAGCGCATTCCCGAGCTGGCTCGCTCGGTCGGGCAGGCCGTCGGCGAATTGCAGAAGGGCATTCGCGAGTCCCAGAGGGTCGTACGGGAGACCGTGGACGAGGAGCCGGAAGAGACGAAAACCCCCCAGTAGCTTCCGCTCTGTGTCCCGAATGGCTTCGGGCCTGCCGGGGGAGGGCCCAAGCGCTTCAGCCTGCCGATACTTGCTGTGGGACCGGGCCGGTATAATCGCCGCCAATCCTAAGTCCCTTGGTATGGGAGGTCCTCATGCTCAAGCAGCCGTACTCCGAACAGCCCGTCTTCAGGCTCCGGCACTCCGCCGCCCACCTCATGGCCCAGGCCGTCACCCAACTCTTTCCGGGCACCAAGCTCGGTATCGGCCCGCCCATCGAAAACGGGTTCTACTACGATTTCGACCTCCCGCGTCCGCTCACGGAGGATGACCTCCCCAAGATCGAGCAGCGGATGCATGAATTGGCGGATGCCACGCAGCCCATCGAGCGCTTCGAGCTGCCGCGCAATGAGGCACGCAAGTACATCGAGGAACACCACCCGGACGACCCCTACAAGCTGGAGCTGCTCGCCGACATCCCGGAAGGCGACACGATCAGCTTCTACAAGCAGGGTGACTTCGTAGACCTCTGCCGCGGTCCTCACGTCGAGAATACCAATGCCATCCAGCACTTCAAACTGCTGAGCATCGCCGGTGCCTACTGGAAGGGCAGCGAGCGCAATAAGATGCTGACACGCATTTATGGCACCGCATGGTTCACCCAGGAAGAACTGGATGCATATCTGAAGCGCGTGGAAGATGCCAAGCTACGGGACCATAAGCGACTAGGCAAAGAACTCGGCATATTCATGGTCTCGCCCGAGGTCGGTAGTGGCCTTCCGATGCTGCTACCGAAAGGCGCGGTGATCCGCAAGCTCCTCGAAGAGTATATCTATGGCGTCGAAGAGCGCCACGGATATTGGCATGTACTGACACCCGCGCTCGCCAAAGCCTCCCTCTACCGGCAGTCGGGTCATCTCGCACATTACAAGCAGAGCATGTATCCCCTCATGGACCTGGACGGCGAGGAGTTCGTGCTGCGTCCTATGAACTGCCCGCACCACTACATGATCTACAAGTCCGAGGTGAGGTCGTATCGCGAGTTGCCCCTGCGCATCGGCGAACCAGGCACCGTGTATCGCTATGAACGGTCCGGCGTGCTGTCCGGCATGATGCGCGTGCGCTGCTTCACGATCAACGATGCGCACTGCTTCGTTCGGCCAGACCAAATCGGGGACGAGGTGAAGCACCACGTACTGATGCTGGAAGAGGTGTATCGCCGCCTTCAGATTCCCGACGACATGTACTGGTATCGTCTCTCGCTGCCGGACCTGAACGACAAAGAGAAGTATCACGGCGATCTCGAGAAGTGGGAAATGGCGGAATCCGAACTGAGACGTGCCATGGACGAGATGGGCCGCGACTACATGGCAGTGACAGGTGAGGCTGCATTCTATGGACCGAAGATTGACGTGGAGCTTCAGGACGCTTTGGGTCGTGAAGAGACCGCGTCTACCATCCAGCTAGACCTGTTAGCGCCGGAAACCTTCGACATGCACTACATCGGTGAGGATGGCAAGGAGCACAGGCCCGTCGTCTTCCACCGTGCGCCGATCGGTTCTTTCGAACGCATGATGGCGTATCTGATCGAGCTGTACGCCGGTGCGTTCCCGCTGTGGCTGGCTCCCGTGCAGGCAGTGGTGGTGCCTATCGCGGACCGCCACACCGAATACGGCGCTTCGGTGCGTGATCGCCTGGCCGCCGAGGGCTTTCGAGTGACGTTGGATGACCGCCGCGAGACTGTCGGACACAAGATACGCGACTCGGAGAAGCAGAAGAACCCTTACACGCTGGTGTGTGGTGACAAGGAGGTGGCTTCGGGCGCGGTCTCCGTGCGAGCCCGAGGGCAAGGCGATCTCGGGCCGATGTCATTGGACGATCTGATCACCCGCATGCGCTCGGAGCTTCCGACGGAATAAGATGTCCGAACATCTCGGAAGGGGAGGGGGAGGTTGAGACTCGCAGCGGATCTACGCGATGTGGATGTAGTCGCGGCACTCGACGTACTCGCTATCCCGCAGCAGGATCTCGACCTCCTGCGCCGCATCCGGCTCGGCCACCGCGACCAGGATGATGCCCCCACCGGCTGGCCGGATACGGCGTACGAACTCCTCGGGATGCACCACGGGAACGCCGTGCACTTCCGTGCCGATGCGCCTCGGGTGCAGATCGGCGGCCAGGGTCGGAGCCATCTTCCGTTCTACCAGTAGACTCAGCCACGGCTTGCCCGAACGCCCGAGCCCCCACAGATAGATGGGCCGGTCCTGCAGCCGGAGGTCCGGGACCATGTGTTCCAGTTTGCAATCGCGGAAGCGCTCGGGCGAATAGCGGGGATCGGTTCGGCTGAGACGGCTCGGCTCGTCCCGCCAGTGCAGCAGCACTTCGGGCACCTTGATCATCTCGTAACCGGCGCGCAGCACGCGCAGCCACAGGTCGTAGTCTTCCGGCCAGCCCATGTCGCGGTAGAGGGGTGCAAAGGCCTCACGCCTTCCGAGCGCGGTCGGGTGGGCGATGGGACTCTCCACGTACCTCTTGGCCCGTATCTCTCCGGGGTCTATCAACGAGTTGAGCCATTGCACGTACCGGTCCATGCCCGGCGCATCGTTATGCCCGAGTCTCTCCACTTTGCATCCCACGATGCCGAGGTCGGGATCGGAGCACAGCAGATCGAGTTGGAGCGCGAGCCGATCCGGCAGGCTGACATCGTCCGCATCCATCCTGGCTACATAGGGGCACCACGAACGCCGCAGACCGGTGTTGAGCGCATCCACGAGGCCTGAGCCGTCGTTGGATATTGCTGCGACGCGGTCATCCTGCCTCATGAAGTCACTGGCAATATCGCGAGACCCGTCGGTGCTGCCATCGTCCACGATCAAAAGCTCGAAATCCGCAAAGCTCTGTGCCAGGATGCTCTCGACCGCGTCCTTCAGGGTCGCGGCGCCATTGCGCACGGGCAGGATGACGGACAAGGTGGGCACGTCCGGAAGGTACCCACTTTCCTCGTCGGCAGGCGCGGGTAGGGTAAACAACGACAGATGACAGGACTGCATGGGGGGCGAGAACCGCTGGCTGCGCTGGATCGCGTGAGACTGGTCGAATGCGGCGAGCCGCTGGTTGACCTGCGCACCGCGTGCCCCGAGGTGCTGATTCCCCGCTCGACCACAATCCCTTGGGCCCGAGAGCGGGTGGCGCAGATGCTCGCCTCCGCAGCCGCTTCCCTACCGTCGGGGCTTCGACTCGGCGTGACAGAGGCCTGGCGACCCTTGCAGAGGCAGAAGCGGGGATACGACCGCTACATGGAGGAGATTCGGGCGGCCCACCCGGAATGGCCCCACGCGACTTTGAAGCGGATGACGAACCGCTTTTTCCATCCCTATGACCGGAAGGCGCCGCCCGGACATTGCACCGGTGGCGCGGTGGACGTGAGACTGTATGACGAGGGCGGCAACGAGATGGACCTCGCGTCACCGTTCGAGGGGAAGTGGGAGGGGGCGCCAACGCACGTGCGCGGGTTGACGCCGGAAGCGAAGCGCAACCGAATGCTGCTGGTGGAGACGATGCTACAAGCGGGATTCAGTAACTGCCTACAGGAGTTCTGGCACTACTCCTTCGGGGACGCGGCGTGGGCGGTGCGCATCGGCTCGCCGGTCTGCTACTACGGCTTCATCGAACTGCCCGAAGAGTATTGGCGAGCGGCGGAGGAGGAGGCGCTGCGTCAAGGAAGGTAGGTGATCGGCGCACACTCCATCCGAGGGCGGGAGTGGGCCAGTGACGAGAGACGAGCCTTCGGTAGGAAGCATTCCGAACCCCTCGCGCGGCAATCTGAACTTGACCCCCCCTCCGCCCTAGAGGAAGTAAGCTCCTAGTGACCCACACTCTGCGATTGGCGAGGGATAATAGAATGGAGATGTGGTGGGTTACACTTTCACGTGCTTCCACTTGCCTCGGTGGAAGACGTACATCGCAACGAAGGCACCGAGGAACGTAGCGATGGTCATGGACCACCACGCGGCATCGGCTCCACCCTGCAAGGGGAGCACCCACACGTAAGTCATCGGCACTCGGAACACCCACATCGCGAGAATAGCAACCATCATCGCGCGCAGCGTGTCACCGGCCCCTTGTAGTGCCATCATCATCACCATCAGGAACGCGAGCGGAGGCTGCGAGATGGCGGCAATCTTCAGGTAACTGACCGTGCACTGAAGCACGGCAGGGTCGTTGGTGAAGATGCGCGCGAAGGGCTCGGCAAAGATGTACATGGGGAGCGCCATAAAGGTCATAATCCCACAAGCCTGCGCCCCGGCGATCCACGCCAGCCGCTCGCCCTTCTCGGGGACTTTCGCCCCCAACGACTGCCCGACGAGCGCGGCGGCGGCCATCGCATAGCCGAAGCCCGGCATGAAGGCGATGCCCTCGATGACCATGCCGATATTCAGCGTGGCGAGCGCGGCTTCCGCCTGTGGCGTGCGCGCCAGAATGCCCGTGAACACCGACATACCGAGCGTGCGCGCACTGGTCTGAATCGCGGTGGGATAGGCGAGGCGTGCGATGCGAACCGTCCATCCCCACTCGGGAATCAGTCCCGGGTGAAGACCACCTAGCACCCTGCGCCGCAAGATGGGAAGGTACAAGAACAGCGCTGCCCAGATTGACACCGCCAGACCGATGGAGGCACCCGGCAAACCGAGCTTCGGAGCTCCGAGGTGACCGAAGATCAGCACCCACGAGACAGCGATGTGGATCAGCACCATGGCGGACATCACATACATAGGGGAGCGCGTGTCGCCAATCGCGCGCAGCGATCCTGCGAGCACGTTCCCAATGAAGACACCGGGTATCGCGAACAGCGTGGGAATGAGGTACTGGCGGGCAGCAACCTGTGCCCCCGTGCCTACGCTACCCATCATCACGGCGATCAGCCAATCGAGCAGGAGAAAACCTGCAACGGACACGACCAATCCGAGTATGATCGCCAGCCGGACGCACTGGTTCATCGCCTGTTTCGCGGTCGGCACGTCGGATGCGCCGTAGAACCTCGCCACGAGTGCCGTGGTGGCGCTGCCCAGCGCGAAGGCCAGCGACATCATGATGAACACGATCATCATTCCCACGCCACTACCCGCGAGAGCGTCCGTTCCGAGCGCGCTGATGAACTTCCGGTCCACGAAGGTGTTGACCGTCTGCACCAAGTTCAGCACAATGACCGGCCAGGCCAGCTCCCAGACCATGGAGGAGAGCGGCCGATGCGACAGGACCAGGGGCTCGGTGCGGCTCGGCAGGTTCGCCCGATCCTCTAGCGTGGAGGCGGTGGTGGCCATCGGACAATGCGAATAGTACCACGGCTTCCCTCAGACCACCGGTCGGCCGGGCAGGCGCCCGCGCCAACCGGGCCCCTTTGCGGGCAGTCGCAGGGTGGTGCCGTCTCGCCTCTTAGGGCCGTGTCGGGGTGTACAGGAGGTCGCCCTTGGGGTCGGCTATACGAAACGCCACGCCCCATGCGCCGTCACCTTGCCCCGCTTTGATCAGCACCTCGTTCGTCCCTTTCTTTAGCCGAATGGGCACGGCGTACTTGTCCGGCAGCATGTGATTCACTCCCGGCACGGCCCAGACCATCTCGCCGTTGACCCACAACTTGCCCGCGTCGTCCACACTAAGCAAGGCCGTGGCATCCCGCTCGTCCGGACTGATGACGTAAGTGTGCAAGTAGGCCACACTGCGCGAATTCGGCTTCACGATCTCGTGGAGCCACAAGGGCCCATTCGCATCCTGGATGCGCCAGCCGATTCGCTGATCACCGGCCTGGTGGGTAGCAGTCAGATCTACCTTCGACTCCGGACCGAAGTCCGTGCTGTAGCCGAAGTCCGGTCCGGTCGGAAAGCCACCTATCAGGTTCCACTGCTTGGGGAAGGTACCGGCGCTCTGAACCCGGTAGGCACCTAAGCCCATCCCACAACCACTGCTCTTCTCGTTCTGACCCACCACTCGCAGCTCCAGCACGTGAGGTCCCGGTTGCAGACTGACCGGCTCCGAACGTAGGTGCATATCGTGGAAGAAGCGCTCCCCGTAGAGGTCGAATGTCTGCCCCGTGCCCACACCGTCCACGTATAGCTCTACTACTCCGAAGTCCGGTCTGCGCATCGCCATGATCTCGATGATGTATCGGTCCTCGATCTCCGTGCCGATGTCCCAGCGGAGGTATCCCCCCGGCACGCGAGAGGTGAGTAGGAATCTCTCGGGCCCGTGGTAGCCTTCCGCAAGCTGCTGCAGGGGCACGAAGCGCGCATCCCCACCCCCTGCCTGCAGCCCGGCCTCGACGTCCAACGATGCTGCGAGCTGGTTGAAGTTGGTCAGGTTCTCGTAGTCGGTGAGTACGGTCCCGGGGAAGCGGAGTGCCGTGGCCGACGGCAGGCGGTAGGTGCGCTCGTGTTCCGGTGTATCTTGGTACCAGTAGGCGACGATCGCATAGTAGGTGTCCGGCTTGTTGTTCGACTCGCCGTGCTCGATCTCTACCTTCAGGCTGCGCTGGAACGGCACCAGGTCCGGTATATGCATCCTGTACTGGCTCGTGCGCGCCTGTGGGTCACCGATGACGGTGATGCCGTGATAGGGTTTCACTACCGGGCCCTGGTTGTAGTACCATCCGCAGTTGAAGTAGTCCTCGGTTCCCGTTCCGTGGATGCTGGGTCGCACCTCGCCGTCCACGTAGAACTTCTCGTCACCCTCGAGGTAGGTGAGCCACCAGGGGCTTTGCATGCTTAGCACCGTTCCAACGTAGTGACCGCGTCCGGAAGTCTCTAACAGCGGTACGTGTTGTCCTTCCACCGTGTAGTGCTCCTTCCACTGCGCATGGAAGTAGGCTTGGTCGGACATCACCTGCCCACGCTCCACCACGGCTTGCCACCCGAGTTCGACGTCCTCGCCGAGGCCGCTCTCCACCGTGATGCGCGCGCTTCGGCGGAAGGGCATAGGGAAGCGGATGTAGCAGTATTCGTCGGTCATGCCGAACGGCACGCTGGCATAGCGCATCGGCGTTATGTGAGAGCCAGGATTCCAGCCCGGTCGCACGTCCCCATAGCCCGTACCTACCAGATCGCCGAGAGGGGCTTCGACGGCAGGGGTCGCAGCGCCGTCCCAATAAATGCGAACTACCACCCTGCGCAAGGCGTCCTCCTGATCGCTGTACACCTTCATTCGGAGCACACGCAACGTAGCCGGTCCGCGCAGGTCGGCCAACTGAGTGATTCTACCGGACGGCAGCTTGATGCGCTTCAGGTCCGGTGACGCCACCCCTCGCTCGACTGCTGCTAGGTCGGACAGCTTCGCCTGCACCTCGGCGAGGGTAGCAGTCTTGCCGTCGGGCTTGCTGGGGGAGAAAGTGGTGACTGGCGTGCCTGGATCGTACTTATGGTAGGCGATTGCGAGGAACCCCGTCTGCTGCTCGGTAGCAATCACGCATCGTTTCGCGAACTGCATGGGTAGGTAGCTGTACCACCCTCCGCTCGACTTGCCTGTAATGGGTGGTGCGAAAGGCGGTACCTTGCCTTCGAACATCGCACGGAAGTCGCACTCGATGGCGGGCGTAGTGGAGTCGTCGAAGTAGAACTTCACTTTGCCCTCGGGCGGCATGGCACTCCAAATGCGATAGATGCATCCCGGCCCCTCGGCGTCGAAGATCACGTAGTCACCATTCTCGGCGCGGCGCAGGTGCGTGTACCGACCCGAGAAGCCATCATCGTTGCCGCCGGTGCGGTCGTAGCTGGAGTGTTGGAGACACCGAAAATCCCGCAGGAGCGAGAGATGCCCGATATCCGCAAGCGCGTCGAGGCCGATGGGGGCTCTCGATCGGCCATCGTCCGCGATGAGCGTCAGGAGCGCGCACAGAGCCAGAATGCCGGTCGCCATGCTTCGAACCTCCCCAGGGCCGGACGATGTCCAGCCAGATAGACTCGGGGGTTCCACCCAGCATGCCTTCGTTCCTGTACGGGTGCGTTCGTGGAACCGGGAAGTCTTCTGAGAGGTTCCCAGTTACGAGGGCGCCGTGCTCGCGTCAGACCCTTTGAGAGGCGGACCGGGCCGTCTGTGCGAGAACTGAAAGGAAACAGGCCATGATCTATCGGTTTTTCGGAGTCCTCGCCGCCACTGCCGCATTCGGCGCTGCCTTGTCGAGCATAGACCTCGGCGTTCGGTGCATCAGCCGCAGCCCGCTCTATTGGCGCTACAACGTGCAGTACGACGGACAGGGGCTGCCGTATCTCGCACCGACCCACGGCGGACAAGACCCCAATCTCGATCAGCACTGGCCTAACCCTGGTGAGACTGTCACGTTCACTGCTCACGTGCGCAATCACGGCGATCAAGCCGTCAGCGGGTTCGAGTACCGATGGCTGATCGACGGGCAAGCCCAGGGGTCACTGCAGACGTATTCGGGAGTGGTGAGTCCGGGACAGACGGTCACGGTTAGTCTGCAGTGGACATGGCCCACGAACCTGGACGACCACACCGTGACCATCGTAGTAGACCCAAACCTCCTCATCGCCGACGTCTACCGGCAGAACAACACGTATACCGATCACGCCAATGCGCTGAGCTACAGCATTTGGGTGGAACAGGGGCTGTACGAGCGCTTCGCGCTCAAAGTCAACGGCTTCGGCACGAAGGGATTCGACGACTGGATACGCTGGCAGTTCGACGCGCTGCGTGACATGTTCGCGCGGTCGGTGTACCCCGGCGTCGCCCCGAATGGTGTGCTGGAGCGTGTTCGCATCGAAGAGATCAATGTGATGCCCTTCGATCCTAACAACCTGAACAACTGGCAGTCCATCATGGCAGCGGACCCGCACATCTACCTGAACGACGGACGCTGGCAGTTCGTGTCCGCGGCGGGCACCCTGGCCCAGAAGCAGACGGAGTGGCAACAGTACGTAGACACCTTCGCGACGACGATCGACTGGGGCCTGATCCACGAACTGATGCACCAGCTCGGGGTGATCGACGAGTATCGCCTGAACTTGGATCGAACGTCCAACCTGGTGACATGGGCGGACGGCAGCTTGGTCAACACACAGCACTACTTCCATCGCGGAGGATTGATGGGAGGAGGCTACGTGCTGCCGGGCTATGATGGGACCTATCTCGACTCTCGGTCGGCGGGATTCCTGAACCGGAACCTGCACTATCGGCGTGGGTTCTACGGCGAGTACCTCTGGGACATCCCAGATATGAACTACGGAGTGGTGTACGACGTGAATGGCGCACCGATGGCAGGCGTGCAGGTATCTGCATACCAGAAGAGCTCCACGAACGAGCGAATCAGCAACACGCCGGTGTTCACGGTCACGACCGATTCGAGCGGCAGGTTTCTCATGCCGAATCGCTCTACGACGAGCCGCACGACCGCTACGGGACACACGCTAAAGAACAATCCGTTCGCCCGCGTTCATGTAGTGGGTATCAACAGCACGATGCTCCTCAAGTTCTCCAAGAACGGGCAAGAGGACGTGCGGTGGTTCGAGACGTATCAGCCGAACATCGCCTATTGGTCTGGCAACACGGCGAGTGCGGAGTACCCCTTCTACACTCGACTCATCCCCACGTTCGGCCGCGCGCGCATCGGTACGGTCAATGTCGCGCTGAACAAGCCTGCCACTGCAAGCAGCAACTCCTCGCAGGCATATTACGGCAACGATGGAGACAAGGCAGACCCCGCTCGCTCGTGGGCGCCGTCGCCCCCATCGGCGGGCCAATGGTGGAAGGTAGACCTAGAACAACCACGCTGGATCGCACGCGTAAAGGTGTTCCCTTGGGCTACCAACTGGCATGACTGGTACTCGGCATTCCATCTGGAAGCATCCATGACCGGCGCGTTTGTGGGTGAGCAGAAGGTGATCCCGCTGGAGGAGTATTGGGACGAGACGCGCGGCATGGCCGACTACGAGGTGCAACGGCTGAGCGGCATGGTGGATCAGGTATGGTACACGTTCGCGCCGGTGCGAGGCAGGTACTTTCGGATCGTGAGTGACGTCTACCAGAACTGGGTCCGATTGCAGGAAGCCGAGTTCTATGAGATGACGGCCTACCCCGAAGGCGACCTGAACGGGGACGGCATCGTGGATATGCTGGATCTCAATGCCGTGCTGTTAGCGTTCGGGGCTAGCGGCGCTGGACACCCGGCGGACGCCAACGGCGACGGCGTCGTGGATCTGAACGACCTTCAGATAGTGCTGCTGCAGTTCTCGATGGGCACGTGAGCCGGGCATCCGTGTTGACCATCGCGGTTGCCCACGCATGGGGTGGCGCGGTATCCTCACGTCGGAGGTATCGCCGATGCTCCCCTCGCTTCTGATTGCTGGCCTCGCACTGGCCGCGGGGGCGCTCGCCAGCGCCGCCGACAAGGAGGTCGTTCCCATGAATCTCCACGAATTCGATCTGAAAGACGTCCGTCTGCTGGACGGTCCGTGCAAATCCGCGGTCGAGACGAACCGCAAGTACATCCTCTCCCTCAACCCCGATAGCCTACTATTCAACTTCCGTACCACGGCGGGCCTGCCTGCGCCGGGCAGACCGTATGCCGGATGGGAGGCTCCGGAGATCGAGGTACGAGGACACTTCGTCGGCCACTACCTGTCAGCCTGCGCTATGCTCTACGCCGCGCTGGGCGATGAGCAGTGCAAGCAGCGCGGAGACTTCATGGTGACCGAGATGGCGAAGTGCCAAGCGGCTCATGGCAACGGCTACCTGTCTGCGTTTCCCGAGAGCTTCTGGGATCGTCTCGAAGGATTGGAGAGGCCGCCTTGGGCGCCCTTCTACGTGATCCACAAGATCATGGCAGGCATGTACGACATGTATCGGCTGTGCGGCAACACGCAAGCGTTGGAAGTGCTGAAGGGCATGGCGGGCTACTTCGAGCGGCGGTCGGATCGCATCTCCGATGCTCACTGGGATCGCATCCTGAACGTGGAGTACGGCGGCATGTCCGAGGTGTTGCACGACCTGTACTCCGTGACGAAAGACCCGAAGCACCTAAAGCTCGCACATCGGTTCGACAAGGCAGCCTTTCTCGGGCCCCTCGCGCTGGAGCATGACAACCTGAGCGGACTGCATGGTAACACGCACATCCCAATCGTCATCGGTGCTGCCAGGCACTACGAGCTCACGGGGGACGAGCGGTATCGCACTGCTGCTACATACTTCTGGAAGCAAGTAGCCGAGGCGAGATCCTACGCGACGGGAGGCAGTACCGAAGGTGAGGCGTGGCCAGAACCATACAAGCTCGCAGGCACATTTGCCCATCACAACCACGAGACGTGCAAGACCTATAACATGTTGCGTCTGACCAGATACCTGTACCGCTGGACCGCCGAGCCGAAGTATGCGGAGTTCTACGAGCGAGCCTTCTTCAACGGAATCCTGGGCACGCAGCAGCCTGGTACGGGACAGCTCATGTACTACGTGCCGATGGCCACCGGATACAGGCGGCTCTTCGGCACGGCGGACAGCGCGTTCTGGTGCTGTTACGGCACGGGTGTGGAGAACTGGGCCAAGACCGCAGAGGGCATCTACTACTACGATAACGATGGTATCACGGTGAGCCTGTTCATACCCTCCGTCGTCGAGTGGAGGCAGAAAGGTGTTCGCCTGGAGCAACACACTGTCTTCCCAGACGAGCCGAGCACGAAGCTGACCATCCATTGCGAGAGACCCACCGAGTTCACGGTGCGGATACGCGTGCCGCTCTGGTGTACGCATGGATATGTGGTCAAGGTGAACGGCGATTCGGTAGGAGCGGATGCCATCTCCGAGGGGTACGCAAATCTGCGACGGGTGTGGTCGGACGGTGATACGATCGAAGCGGTGATGCCGATGACCCTTCGCACGATGCCGCTTCCCGACGATGCCAATATGGTAGCAGTCTTGTACGGTCCCATCGTGCTAGCGGGGGTGCTGAAGGAGACGTTGCCCGAGAAACCCTCGCAGAACAGCGGCAACATGCACGGCTTTGCCCCACCTGTGTCGTTCGACGGATACTTCCTGGCAGACCCCACCAAGCCTTCTGAGTGGCTTCGGCCTGCCCAGGGCGCGCCATTGGAGTACGAGACGGTGGGACAAGAACATAGCATCCGTTTCCGGCCATTCTACAAGGTGGTCGAGGAGCCCTACGGCATCTATTGGCGAGTGGTACAGAAGGGTAGCCCTCAGTACCAGGAGATACTGGATCGCGAGGCCGAGTCGAAGGCGCTCGATGCGCGAGTAGTAGACGAGGTGTTGATAGGCAACGACGAGTCCGAGCGTGCACACGGCCTGCAAGGAGAGCGAACTGCTAGTGGCACCTATCATGGCAAGGTGTGGCGTCATACCGATTCGTGGTTCTCGTACTCGCTGCAGACAAAGGGCCGCACGGACCTCGTTTTGCTCTGCACGTACTGGGGTGGAGAGGGAGGCAACCGGCGCTTCGACATCCTAGTGGAAGACAAGGTGATAGCGAGTCCTTCGCTCGGCCGTCAGGCTCCCGGGAAGTTCTACGACGTGGAGTACCCCATTCCGCCCGAGCTCCTGCAGGGTCGTGACAAGGTGACAATCAAGTTTCAGGCCAAACCCGACAACACCGCCGGCGGCATCTTCCGCTGCGCACTTCTACGTCCTAAGGACTGACCGGACTCAATCGGCTAGCAGTAGGTTGTGACGCAGGATGAGCTCGGGGAGGCCGCCGTGGAGGACGTGTGCTGCGGCGCGGTAATCCTGTCGGCCCGTATCGTGGTTAGGAAGGGCGACGGCACAGCCCACGCCTGCCGCTCTCAAAGCGATGATGCCCGGCTCGGTGTCCTCCAGGCCGATGCAGTAGCGATACTCGTCTTTGCGCAGGCCCATCTGGTAGAGAGCAATGCTGAACAGGTCCCGGTGTGGCTTCAAGCGCGCCTCGCTCGAGTCGGAGGCGGTGACGAATCCATCGTAGAACGCGCGGTGGTCCGAGAATGCCCTCACCGCTCGTTCCTGCGTCTCGGGCGAGACGTCCCACTGGCGTGCCTCCTCGGCCATCACCCGGAACACCTCTTGCACCACCGCATGGGCCTCGTAGGAGATGGAAGCCGTGACCAACGCGATCTTGGCGGGCGCCTTCGCAAAGCGACATCCGAGCGCGGCAACAATCTCGGTCTCCGCATCTTCACCGCCGAGCACCGGAGCCAGCCGCCCCGCCTCTTCACCCAACAGCCCCTTGATCAGGGCTAGGAACACGCCGTAGCCCGGCATCGGCTCGATTAGCCGACGCCCGCCCTCGCCGAGCAGCTCGTGGGAAAGCCGCTCTCCCTCGCCCCGCTCCACCGCCTGCAATATGGTGTGGTATCGGGTGTAGTACACGTCCAGCGAGGCGCTCACCTCCGCCGAGAAGGTGGCAGGCCGGAATAGCGTCGCAAAACGAGTCGTCATGGTCCGACACTCTTGGGCAAGCCGTTCTCCCTCTAGGCCTGGCTCCGACGTGGCGGCTCGAAAGTTGTCATCTTCCAACATTGCGCCCAGCCCGCAGTTGGTAGCGTTCAGCAAGACGTCCTCGCGACGGCGCCGGTCCTCCATGTTGCTTAGAGTCCATAGCGCGCTCTCGATGAAAGCCTCGGCCACCAACTCGCGCTTCACCCAATCGCGATAGCGGGTGAGAAGAAACTCAGTATGGCGGAAGTTGCTGTTGCCGATAACGAACGGGTGATCCCTGACTGGATCTAGGCCCGACCATTGGTCCTTGCTCATCCGCCCGGTGACGCGTCGCACCATGTACTCCAGTGCGTGCAGCGCCAGCGGCTCGGTGGTGGTCGAGGTGCCGTCCATGTCCACGGCGAAGGCCGCGACGCGCTCCAGCGGCCCTGGGTTCCTTGGTGCGAGGGGGTAGAATTCGAAGGGTGCGGCAACGAAATCGAGGTTCTTCACGACCGCCACTTCGTCGGCACCTAGCTCACGACACTGCTCACGGAGCAGATCGGCGGCCTCTTCGGGGGTCAGGTAGCGTGCAAGCGATTCCACGGGACCCTAAGCATACCGCGCAAGGGTGTACGCGGGGCCGCCGCGGCCTAGACTCGTCGTGACCGAGCCCGCATGAGCTACTTCACGCGGTGGAGAGCGATGCTTCTGGATGCTCCGGGTCTGCCGTCCACTATCTGAGACATCGTGTTCTCGTAAGTGTCATCGTCGGTGAACGACCCTCGCGCCTCGAATTCCCCGCTGCCACCCACCAGCATCTTGAACCGAGCGACAAGCTTGCCCTCTTCGAGAGTGAAGTAGCCGAAGAACACGGTCTCTGGCCCGTGCGAGTCCAAGTAGTAGACCTTCTTCGCGGCGGGGTCCCAGCCGACTCGGACGTCTACCGCTGCGCCCATGATGGTGCCCTTGCCGAGCAGAAGCTTCTTGTCCGCGCTCCATTCGTAGCGAAGTGTGGCGATCGGTTTGCCACCGTCGTCCTTGGCATCCGTTACCCACGAACCCCCGACGAGCCGACCGATCTCGCGCATCACGCTGTCTCGCTCTACTTCTGGTTTCACCCTCTCGACCTCACCCGTCTGAGCGCCCGCCAAGGCGGCAATCGTCAGAAGGCCGACGGCGCTCCAAAGTCTCGTTAGGCGTGACATGGTTCCCCCTCGTGTTCGCTTTCCGCCGCTCGGCGGGGATGGGGCATGATACACCATCGGCGCCCGAGGCCGGTCTTCCGTACTCGCGCGCCGACGATGAACCTTTCCGCTCGGTGTGGGTTTACGCCGCCTTCTGCAGCACTTCTTCCTGCACCTTCGGCGGCCTTAGCGCGAACAGAATCACCGCAGCGAGAACGCACAGAGCCCCTGAGATCAGGAAGGCAGGGAGCCAGGCATTCGCAGCGGCTTGGACACCGCCCGCCTCCGCCGCGGCCTTGCCCGCATCCTTGAACATGCCCGCCATGATGGGGCCGACGATGCCACCCACGCCGTAGGCGGTGAACATCCAACCGTAGTTTTGCCCGACGCTCTTGGGCCCGAAGAAGTCCGCGGTCATCACCGGGAACAGCGCCAAGTTGCCTCCGAAGTTGAAGCCTACAATGGCGGTGGCGATGAACAACAGTACCGGCACTCCACCCACGAAGAAGAACGCGAACATAACGACTGCTTGAATGATGGCGGCCAGAACCAGCGAGTTCTTGCGACCAATCCGATCCGATATGCCCCCCCAAACCAGTCGGCCGATCCCATTGCCTAGCGGAAGGAATACCCCGGCAGCGAGCGTCGCCGCTGCCGCGGCCTGCTCGGCCGTCATACTGCCTTTGGCCTGAAGGGCGTCCGCCCCGAACAGCTTGATAATGCCAATCACCATCAGGCCCGCGAGCGCGCCAGCCACGTAACTAAGCCACAGCCCATAGAACTGACCGGTCTTGAGCATGGCGGTAGAGGTGAACTCGCGCGCGTTGGCTGCAGCGCTGGCTTGGGCCGGGGTCCAACCTGCAGGTGTCCAATCCGGCCTCGGGTTGACCATGACTAATGAGCCGAGCTGCACTAGTACGAAAAAGGCGATACCATAGACGAGGAACACCTTCAGCACACCCATCGTCTCCAGCAGGTGTCCCCAGTCGCCCGCGAGCAGCACCCACAACGTGGCGCCGAAACCGAACCCGGCAACCGCGAGGCCCGTGATGAGGCCCTTCTTGTCCGGATACCACTTGATTCCGACGGCGATGGGGCAGACGTAAGCGAAACCGATGCCCATTCCGCCCAACAACCCAATAAGCAGGAGTTGAGCCATGAAGGTCTGTCCGATCAGCCCAGCCAGCACGTAGCCCAGCCCGAGGCACAAGCCCCCCAGCGCCGCGATGGGCCGCGGCCCGAGCTTGGCCTGGAGGCGGCCGCCGATGATGGTGAACACGGCGAAGGTGGCCAGGCCGAGTGAGAAGATCCACTGCGTCTGCGTTGCCGTAAAGCCGAAATCACCTCCCTCCTTGGTGAGGGCAGGCGTGAAAACCGACCAGGCATAGATGGCGCCGAGGGCGAGCTGTATGAGCAGCGCGCCGATGACGACGAGCCAACGATTTCGTTCGAGGGTGGCGACGTTCATGCGGGGTTATCACCTTTGGGTAGAAGTTGTGTGCCGAGCGAGGTCGGTCGGGCGACCGGCTGGAGGCTTGTGCAGCGACGCCTGGGGGCGGCGCCGGAAACCTTGACCCTCTCCCTCACCCTTGGGTAAGGCGAGGAAGGGAGTGCGCGAGATTCCTCAGTCTCACAGGCTCGACAGTCCAAACCAGAAACCATTGTACCTTTTCTCGCGAATAGGGTCCCTATCGGATAGCGCGCGATACAACGCCCCCGTGGAGAAGTGCGGCAGAAGAGGCTTCACGCTGATCGAGTTGCTGGTGGTGGTGGCGATCATCGCCGTCCTGGCCGGCCAGCCTCTTCCCGACCTTCGCCCGGGCGCGAAAGTCGGCCGAGCGCACCGCCTGCATCAATAACGTGAAGCAGCTCGATCACGCCTTCCTCGTGTACACGGGTGACCAGGCGGACACCTTCCCGGTGCACTACGACAACCTGCGGCGGCAGGCTTGGGGCGACTTGGACGTCGATGTGGCGCGCATCTATGACCCGAACAACCTCTGATGATACTTCCAGACATCCGTAGTGCTGAGAGAAGCGGAATCACTGCTTAGAACCAGTACAATGCCTGGCATCAGGAGGTGGGATGGTGAGGCTCATGAAACTTCTGTTTGCTGCACTCGTCGTCGGCGTGCTTGCCGGGTGCACCGGCGTCGGCAAGAGCTCGACCGAGCCTATACCTCGAGCAGACGACATTATCGGCCACTGGACTGTTGAGACGGTCTGGGACGGCAGACCCGCAAAAGGCGTGCTTCGGTTCGATGCGGACGGGTTCTACCGGTTCGAGCTAACTACTACTCTTGAAGGTCACACCGAGTACATGATGGAGACTGTAGGACTATGGCGCCTGAAAAGGCGGAATGGGGCAGTGGTGCTCGTACTGAATGACAAGGAGACTCGGTGCAGTTCAGTGTGTCGGATCGATACGGAGCACCGCCACAGCGGGAAGCCAATCAAGACGCCACGAGTGTATAGCAGTGACGCAGGGTACGAGGTACGCATTCTGAACGCCCCGAGACGCGTCGTGCTCTCCGACCCAGGCGACGATATGACCGATCTGGTCCTTCGGCGCAAAGGTGTGTCCCGACCTGATAGTTTGCCGAAGAAAGCAGGCCAACAGAGCCAATAGCTGGGCAGGCCATGGGTCACGAAGGTCTGTGCCATCGCTTGCCTTCAGCACCGCAGGAGCCATGACCGATGCACCCAGAATCACCTGGTCCGTTCGCGCTTGTCCACTGCCTCTTCCAATCTCCCTATTCAGCGATTGTGGTGCGGATAGGCGCCCACCAGGCTCGATGGGTCAGAATCGTCCCCGATGAGCACCGTGTGGGCTGCAGCCCGTCCGCGCATTCTCGGCACCCTCGTGTGGGCGGTGGCGCGGCCAGTGGGCCTCACCCTGCGCTATAGAGTGGAAGGACTGGAAAGGCTCCGTGCCGTTGAGAGCGATGGGGGCAGCGTGTTGGTCACGTGGCACGGGCGCACCTTCGTCCCAGCAAACTACTTTGCCAAACGTGGCTGGTGGGCCATCATCTCTCTCTCTCGCGACGGCGAGATTCAGAACCGCATCTTCAACCTCTTCGGCTTCCGCACCGTGCGCGGTTCCACCGGGCGCGGGGGCGTGCGGGCAGCCCTGGAGGCCGCCAAGAGGGTACGCGAGGGCGGACATCTCGCACTCACGCCGGACGGTCCGCGTGGTCCCTCGCACGTATTCGGCGAAGGCAGCCTGTTCATTGCACAACGATCCGGCAGGCCCCTCATTCCCGTCGGCATCAGCGCCTACCCGCGAAAGCTTCTGCCCACGTGGGACCGCTATCTCGTTCCGCTCCCCTTCGCCCGCGCAGCCATCGTCATCGGCGAGCCGCTTATGGTGCCCCAAGACCTGAGCCCCGAAGAGACGGAATCCCTTTGTGAGCGCTTGGGAGGGGAGATCAGCAGGCTCGAGGCCCGGGCCGAAGAACTGGTGAGAGGATAGTGTTCCTTCTCTATAACCTGTTGGTGAGCCTCACTGCGTGGCTTTGGCTGCCGTGGGCCTGGATGCGATCGCGCCGCCGTGCAGAGCCGGTGCGTTGGTCGGAGCGGATGGGGAGGCTGCGCGTGGAGCCAGGCCCCGACCGCATCTGGGTGCACGCCGTCAGCGTGGGAGAGGTTCACGCCGCCATCCCCGTGCTGCGTGAGATTCGGAAGCGACTGCCGGGCTATGAGATTCTGCTCAGCACCACCACGTCTAGCGGCCAGCAGACGGCGAGGGACGGTGCGCGCGACCTGTACGACCACCTCGTGTACTTCCCGATGGACGTGGCCAGCTTCTGTCTGAACGCGATGATTCGCGCGAGGCCGAAGGCTGTCGTCATCATGGAGACGGAGTTGTGGCTGAACTTCCTATGGGCCGCAGACGTAGTGAGGGCGAAGGTGCTGATCGCTAACGGGCGGCTGTCGGACCGCAGCTACGCACGGGCGAGACGATTCCGCTTCTTCTACCGCCACCTGCTACGCTACGTGCACCTTTGTCTGATGCAATCTCAAACAGATTGTGAGCGCATCATCGCCTTGGGAGCCGATCCTGCCCGAGTTAGGAACGCGGGCAACACGAAGTTCGACCAAGCCATGGCCGAGCGGGTGGAGGGTACAGCGGCTCGCGAGGAGTTCGGGGTGCCCCGGGACGTGCCGTGCGTGGTGGTGGGCAGCACACGAAGCCAGGAAGAAGAGACACTCGTGCTAAACGCGCTGCTGCGGGTGAGAACCGAGCTGCCGGACCTCTACTTCGTACTCGCTCCGCGGCATGTGGAGCGGGTGTCCGAGGTGCTGGACGTCCTGTCCGAGAGAGGGTTGCGGGCTGCGCGAAGGTCACACTCGGAGAAGGGTGCGGACTGCTTGCTGCTGGACACCTTCGGCGAGCTGGCGAAGGCGTATGCGTGTGCGGACGTGGCGGTCGTGGGTGGTGGCTTCGGCGGCTTCGGCGGGCAGAACATCTTTCAGCCGCTCGCTTACGGCAAACCAGTGTTTTTCGGCCCCGCGATGCACAACTTCCGCGATATAGCGGAGCTGGCACTCCGCACCGGCGTCGGCTTCCGGGTGAGCACGTCTGAGGAGCTGGCTGAAGGAATGCTCTCCCTGCTCCACTCTCCCGATCGGCTGCGGTCCATCTCGGATGAAGCACAGCGTCTTATCGCTGCCAATCAGGGCGCTTCCGAGCGCATCGCCTCCGAGCTGACCCATCTCCTCACTACTGCGAGTGGTGAGGGATAGGCCAACCGGTATGACCCGCGACAGAATCAACAACGGCACTGCAGAGGAAGCATCTGTGATGCTCTCACCACTCCCGTGTAGCCACGGTAGCTATTGCCCTGTTGATCGGAACCGCTGCAATGGCAGGATATCAGGCGCGCTTGTGGTTCCTGAAATTAACCAAAGGCACTTCGAACGCGGGTGCGCTCCTGTGCACACTGGATGATGTCGGTGACACTTTCTGTCCGCTCGTGGCTAACAGGGGGGTGCTGCGCTCTCCTCGGAATCTCCGGTGACAGGTTTGGTCATGGAACTACGATCGCGAGCCGTTTCGGTTCAAGGTTCAACCAGGCTCCGAGGGCGGGGTTCTAGATTGATCCATCGCCGCTCGCGATCTCCGATCTCCACTCGTGGTCAGCAACGCGGATGCACGACTGCACTGGCACTAGGTGGATGTCACTGACAACAGGGTGGTGGCCGTCTCCGAGCCTCAGGCGGGATTGGTCTTATCCGGTGGCGCAGCGGCGTCGCTTCGGCTACGTGGCATTCGGCGTCTCGCCGGTTCAACCCGTTGCGCCAACAGGTCGTCGGACTAGGCCGTCTGGAGTGTCCTGGCTTCAGGCTCCTCGCTGAGAACGCATTCCATCGCCGCGTCCTCCAACTTCGACAGGATGCCCAGGATTGCGATTTCCAGTTCCTCTTGGCTGATACCCCTGTCGCCAGCCACTTCGCCGTGCGTGGCACCGCCTGCCAGTTCCTTGAGAATGGCGTTCTCCCTCGCCGTTAGCCCATCGGCCAGGGTTTTCGTGTCGCCCATCTGTCCCTCCAGAGAAGCATCGTTGCTACTTCTATATATTATTATACACTTGGCGAAGGTTCTGGGGAAACATCCGGGAGAAGTACGGGGAAGATCACCCGAAAAACTACCACATCGGCCCATCAGGGTGTCTGGACAGACAGGACTTCGCCGGCAGGCGTCGTACCCGCAGTTCATGATTGCCCGCGGATCGCTCGTGCTCGCCTTGCTTCTGTCCACGCTTCCCCTGATTGCACAGCACCCAGCCGGCGTCCGTGAACCGCTCCGCCCCAAGGCCAAGCCCACCTCTGAATTCCTTGCCATGCGTGCGAGCGAGACGGGGTGCTCCCCGCCGCGGGCCGCACCTCGGCGTGGCTGGACGCCCGCAACGTGCCGCTGTGGGTGGATGCCTCCGGGAATAGCCCCGCTTGGGAGCCTATCGGACCCGCGCCGATTGTCGAAGGCTGGGGCGGCTCTCGGAACTCCGGTAGGGTTAGCAGCATCGCAATAGACCCGACGAACACCAAGCGCATCTACATCGGTGCGTCGCACGGAGGTGTGTGGCTAACCACCGACGGGGGCGAGTCGTGGCGTCCCATGGCGGATTTCGAGGCGTCGTTGTCCTTCGGGTCCATCTGCCTCGATCCGTTCAACCCCGCGGTCATCTACGCAGGCACGGGCGAGTCGCACGGTTCGTTCGACAGCTACTTCGGCGCAGGGCTGCTCCGGTCCACCGACTCGGGGAGGACGTGGGAACTGCTGGCGGAGGAAGTCTTTGCCGGCGCGGTTTTCGCGAAGTTGGTTGCCAGCCCCAAGGTGCCAGGGCTTCTGATCGCAGCGACATCCTATGGGCTGTTCCGTTCGCTCGATGGCGGGCGATACTGGCAGAAGCTTGAGAACGGCCACTTCTGGGACGTAGCAAACAGTCCGAAGCAGCCGGACGTGTTCTATGCTTGTG